>CAZUPX010001121.1:0-23457 GCA_964622155.1 uncultured Planctomycetaceae bacterium
ACGAACTCCCACACCAGGTCGTAGCGAAACACCGTAGCTGGCTCCCCCTGGTTCGGATCGCGCGGACTTTCCGCTGGCTTCAAGAATTCACGGGGCACCTCGACCTGTGTGAGATCGTGACCCGTCCGACCCAGCAGAACGCTATTGGGTGTGTGCAACTGATACACGACAGAACCTTCGGAACCGTTGATCTCGGCCCACTCGTGGCCAAACCCGCGTCGATCATAGCCCTTGGCCAGCGTCGTGCCTTCCCACACGCCGGTCGCTCCGCACTCGAACTCGCCGATGATGCTCGACCAATCGTCGACGTCCGATGGCTCGCACGGCTGGCCGTCCTTGGTTTGGGTTCGTTCGGCGAAGCGGGCCAGCGCGCCGCACAGCCGGGCGATCGGACCCAGCAAGTCGATCGCGAAATCGATCCGGTGGATGGTCATGTCGAACAAGTCGCCTCCGCCGGCCGTGCGGCGATACTGCCGCCAGCCCCAGCTCGTTTCCGGCCAATCCAAAAACCGCTGGCTGCGAAAGTGCCGCGGTGTGCCCAGCGCGCCCGTTGACACCAAATGCTTGACGTAACGCATGGCCGGGGCGAAGCGGTAAGTGAAGGCCGTCATGTGGACCACACCGGCGTCGCGGGCAGCATGGTACATCTCGCGGACCTCGCCGGCATTCAGACCCAGTGGCTTCTCGCACATCACGTGCTTGCCCGAGCGAACGGCGGCAAGCGCGATCGGCCGGTGCGAGTAGTTGGGCGTGGCGATGATCACCGCGTCGACGTTCGGATCGGCACAGACGGCGTCCGGATCGGTGCTGACCTTGGCGATGCCCCAGTTAGATCGGCGCATCTCGAGCAACTTGGCGTCGGTGTCGCACGCCGAGACCAATTCGGCCCGCGGATCGAGACGCAAGGCCGGCACGTGGTGATAGTCGCTCACTCCGCCGGCGCCGATGATGGCCACCCTGATGGGCGCGTGTCGATGTGCCTTTTGAGTGGCCGACGTTGAAAACATGCTGCCTGAAAAACCTTGCCAAAACTACCCAGTTTGCAACAGGAAAGATCACAAGGTACGGATTTCAACTCGCCCTCTCAAGCCCCACTTCTCGGCCAATCGGTTGCAGCGGCGATTGAATTCGCCACAATGGGCGCAAGGATTTCTGGATTCAAGGATGCCTGCGATGGGACGACCGATCACGCTGTTTACCGGCCAATGGGCCGACTTGCCATTGGACGACGTGGCTCGCAAGGCCAACGAGTTTGGCTACCAGGGCCTGGAACTGGCCTGCTGGGGCGATCACTTCGAGGTGGACAAGGCCCTGTCGGATCCCGGCTACTGCACGCAGCGGCGCGACCTGTTGGAGCGGTACGACTTGCAGGTCCACGCGATCAGCAACCACCTGGTAGGCCAGGCCGTCTTGGACCCGATCGACGAGCGGCACCAGGCGATCCTGCCCGCCCATGTGTGGGGTGACGGCGACCCTGACGGCGTCAACGCGCGAGCGGCCGAGGAATTGAAGAACACGGCCCGCGCCGCCCAGAAGCTAGGCGTGGGGATTGTCAATGGCTTCTGCGGTTCGAGCATCTGGCATCTCATTTATTCCTTCCCGCCCACGCCGGACTCGATGATCAAGCGTGGGTTCGATTTGCTGGCCGAGCGATTCAATCCGATTCTCGATGTGTTCGGCGAATGTGGCGTGCAGTTTGCCCTGGAGGTGCATCCCACCGAAATCGCGTTCGACCTGGTCACGTCCGCCCGGGCACTTCAGGCACTGGAACGGCGGGAGGAGTTCGGCTTCAACTTCGACCCCAGCCATCTCGTGTGGCAGGGGGTGGACCCGGTCGAGTTCATTCGCGCGTTTCCAGATCGGATTTACCACGTGCACGTCAAAGACGTGGTGGTGAATCTCAACGGCCGCTCGGGCATCCTGGGCAGTCACCTGCCGTTCGGCGATCCGCGCCGCGGCTGGGAGTTTCGTTCCCCGGGTCGGGGCAGCATCGATTTCGAGGCCATCATCCGCTCACTCAATCACATCAAGTACGCGGGTCCGCTATCGGTCGAATGGGAAGACGCGGGAATGGATCGCGAAGCCGGTGCGAAGGAAGCCTGCCAGTTTGTGCAAAATCTCGACTTCGTGCCCGGAAGCGCGGCGTTCGACGCGGCATTCTCAGAGGTGTGACGCGGCAAGCGCGAGTATGCCCCGCGTGTTAGACTAGAGTTAATGCCTCGCACCATCGGGCTGGTTCTCACCATCAGCGTTTTGTTGGCGGCCATAAACGGCCGTGTGGTGCCGGCTCGCGCCGACGTTCTCCAAGATCGGACGACGCTCTATGCTGACTACCAAAAGCAGCTCGATCAACTCGCGGACTGGTGCGAAGAGCGAAAGCTGAGCGACGAGGTCCAGGCGATCAAGACGTGGCTGCCAAAGCGCGCGCCCGACCGGCTGACCTTGTTTGTATTGCCTCCAACCTCCGACGAGACCATGAGTACCAAATCGCGCGACGCCGCGTGGGAAAAGCGGTGGCAGGAATTGCGCGACGAGCAGGCCGATCGGCTGTACGATCTCGCTCGGCGAGCCGTACGCGAGCATCGTCCTTCGCTCGCTTTTGAGTTGGTGACCGAGGCGGTCCGCGAGAATCCCGATCACAAGCAGGCACGTCGCTGGTTGGGTTATGTCAAGCTGCGCGACAGCTGGCAGACGCCGTTTGAGGCTCGCCAGCTCGGCGCCGGCAAGGTTTGGGATCCAAAATTTGGCTGGCTGCCCAAGTCGCACCTGGCACGCTACAAGAAATCCCAGCGCTACTACCAGGGGCGCTGGATGTCGGCCGATGACGAGGCGAGACTGCGCGGTGACGTGAAACGCGGCTGGCGCGTCGAAACGGCCCACTACGTTGTCACGACCAACCACAGCCTGGAAGAAGGCGTGCGGTTGGCGGGCCAATTGGAAACGCTATACGCCATCTGGCAGCAGGTGTTCATCGCGTTTGTCGCCGACGAGTCCGAACTCGATCATCGCTTCGACGGACGCGCGGCGCGCGGCGAGACGCGACCGCACAATGTGGTCTATTACCGCACGCGCGACGAGTACAACGACGCCCTGCGCTCAGAACAGCCGAAGATCGAAATCACGCTGGGCATTTATCTGGATGCTGCGCGGACAGTGACTCCGCGCACGGCTTATTTCTTCGCCGGTGAGGACCAGGACCCCGGCACGCTCTATCACGAAGCCACGCACCAGTTGTTCTACGAAACCCGGCCCGCCGCGGCCGACGTGGGCCGGCGCGATAACTTCTGGATCGTCGAGGGCATCGCCTGCTACATGGAGTCTCTGGCCGAGAAGCAGAACTATTACACACTGGGTGGCATTGACGCCGGCCGCATGCCTGCCGCGCGCCATCGCTTACTTGAGGACACGTTCTACGTGCCGCTGGCCGAGCTGGTAACGATCGGCCTGAGCGACCTGCAGCACGACACGCGAATCGCAAAGCTCTACAGCCAATCGGCCGGCCTGGCCGACTTTCTGATGCACGCCGAGACAGGACGCAACCGCGAGGCGCTGGTGCGCTATCTCTCGGCCATCTACGCCGGCCGGGCCAACACCCACACACTGGCCGAGCTCACCCGCACCAGCTACGAAACGCTCGACCGCCGGTATCGGACCTTCATGAGCGAAGGCGCGGCGAGCGAAACGACGGGCGAAGCGGCGCGATGACGGTGCGCCGCATTCGTTCATTGTTACTTTCGCCACGAACAAGCGACCGCTATCATGGATCGCTGTGTGCGATCCATTGCATCAGGAGCTTCAGCCGTGCGACCGTGGAAGTTGTCGGAAGTCAATTACGCGTACGTCAAAGCACACAAGTACGAGGTGGCCGTGCTGCCGTGCGGGGCGACCGAGCCGCACAACTTACACCTGCCCTACGGCACGGACATGTACGAGGGTGAGGCGGTCGGCGAGAAGATCTGTGAGGCCGCACACAATCAAGGGGCCAAGGTCGTCCTGCTGCCCACAATCCCCTACGGAACCGAAACGAACCAGATGGCCTTTCCCTTGGCCATGAACCTCAACCCCTCGACGCTGTTCTCGGTCATCACGGACCTGGTAAAATCGCTTGAGCACCACGGCGTCCGCAAGGCCGTGTTGCTCAACAGCCACGGCGGCAACGATTTGAAACCATTGTTGCGCGAACTGTACGGTAAGACATCCGTTCATATCTTTCTGTGTAGTTGGTACAATGCGATCGCCGACGTGCAGCGCGAGATATTCGAACATCCCGACGATCACGCCGGCGAATTGGAGACTTCGTTTGGCCTGGCATATTTCCCCGAGCTGGTCGGGCGGAACAAGGACGGCACGCTGATCGCCGACGACGGCAAGGTCGCAGCCACCCGGTTCAAGGCCGTCAACGAAGGTTGGGTCTCAATCACGCGGCCGTGGCACCTACTCACTACCAACTCGGGCTCTGGCTATCCACACGCAGCGACGGCCGAGAAAGGTCGACGCATGATGGACCGCGTCGTCGAGCGGCTCGCGCCGTTTCTGGTTGATTTGTCCAACGCGAAGTTGGACGAGAAGTTTCCGTTTTGATTCTCGTTGGTCAGCGTACTTCCAACACCTCTTCGGCTTCAGAGGCGATAAGCTGGTCCTTGCCGTCGAGGCGGCCGTAGGTACGTAATTGAGGCACCGCTAGCGCCGCGCCGACAACGACCACCAGCGTGCCGATTCCGCCCGCCACCACCGAAATGACCGGCGAGGTGACCGCCGCTACCACGCCCGACTCGAACTCACCCAACTCGTTCGAGGCGCTAATGAACATGCCGCTGATGGCCGAGACCCGGCCACGCATCCGGTCGGGCGTGTTGAGCTGCACCAGAGTATGCCGCACGACCACGCTGATGCAATCAAACGCTCCGGTGCAAAACAGCGCCAATAGCGAAATGGGAAACGAGCGTGAGAGGCCGAACACGACGATCGACACGCCGAATCCGGCCACCGCCCACAACAGCGTCCGGCCGGCCTTGGCGATGGGCCGCCCGTGCATGATTGCCAACGACATCACTAGCGCGCCGACCGCCGGCGCCGACGCCATCCAACCGTACTCGACCGCTCCCACGTGCAACACGTCCTTGGCGAACACCGGCAATAGCGCCGTGGCTCCTCCCAGGAGCACTGCGAACATATCAAGCGCCATCGCACCGAGGATCACTTTGTTCTGCCACACGAAACCGATCCCCTCGGCCAGACTCTTGAGCGTGGCCGTTTCGTGCCCAGCCGCGGGCGTGGCCACGCGATGCACACCCACTAGCAACAGGATGAACAGCGTGGCTGCGGCGGCTTGTAGCAGGTACACGACATGCGGCTGTTCGAACCACGCCAGCAGCCAACCGCCGAGCGCCGGGCCGGCAATGGCCGCCAATTGAAAGCCGCCGAGGTTCCAGGTGACCGCGTTCGAAAAAATCTCGCGCGGTACCAACTGCGGCACCAGCGAACTTTTGGACGGCTGCAAAAACGCACGGGCCACGCCGATCAGAAACACGAAAAAGAACATCGCCCCGATGTGCCACTCGAAAAACGACACGGTAGCCAGGCCCAGCGATGCCACGCCGGCCAGCGCCAGTGCGCACGAGAGCACCAGCTTGCGATCGAAGCGATCGGCCACGTGACCGGCCAACAGTGCCAGCGACAGCACCGGGATCACCTGGAATAGGCCCACCAGACCCACGTCGAACGGGCGTCCCGTGCGCCGGTAGACATCCCACACCAACGTGGTCGACTGCATCTGCAAGCCCAGGATCGACACGATGTTGCCGATCAAAAACAACCGGAAGTTGGGCCGACGAATGGCAGCGTAGGCGTCGTGCTTGAATGGCTGGGAAACGGACGGGGGCTCGTCTTGAGGACTGGTCGGCATTGCACTTACAAGCGGCTGGAGTGCTCCATCGGCAGGTCGGGCAGGCAAACGCGGTCGGCGACACGCGCGGCGAAACTATTATTGCAAGTTGCCCGATTTGGGAAACCTCAACTTGTTTGAAGTGCCGCGACCGCGGCCAACTGTTCGCAGCAATTGTGAACGATTTCGCATGTAGCTTCGGGCGTCAACGTTGCGATCAACTACTGTCGCGACACCTCCAGCCCAGCGGGCATTCTTGTTGGCCAGCCCACGGCGCGGTAAAGCGTGAATTGCGCGGTGTTATAGTCGATGACCGTCCGCAGATACTCACGCCGCGCTTGTGCCAGAGCTTGAATCGCCTGCAAGACCTCAATCGGCAATCCCTTGGCCTGCTGAATCCGCTCGATGTTTTGCTGCTGCGAGGCCAAAGCCGCTTCGACGCCCGAGCGGGCCGTCGCTATCTGGACCTGGCGCGCTTGGACCTGCACGTGGGCTTCGACCACCTCGCGCGCGATCTGGTCCATCATTGCCAACTGCTTCCATTGCGCCACGCGCACCGTTGCTTGCGCGCCGCGCCGCGCGGCGGCTTCGCCAAAGCCCAGGTTGCGGACTTGCCAGAATGCGAGTGCATCGAAGTCAAAACGGTCGTGAAACGGGGCCAGTTGCTCATTGATGCCCGCACCCAACCCCATGTAGCTCGCACCCACCACGACACTCGGCACAAACACCGCGACCTCCTCGCGCCGCAAACGCACCAGGGCTTCGGCCACAAGCTCGCGGTTCTCGGCCAGTTCCGGTCGCATCGATAGCCCCTGAACCACAAGCTCCTTGACGTCGCCACACAGCGGCATGATTTCAATCGGCGCGACCGCCGGGTCGGCCGGCTCAAGCACGACCGTCGGATCGAGACGCAACAGTTGAGCGAGACGGGCAGACGCCACGCGCTGCGCTTCCACGGCGCGCGGCACGTCGTTGATGCGGACCGCTAGTTCGGCACGTGCGCGGTTCGCATCGGCGCGCAGCCCAGCTCCCGTATCGGCGTAGGCTAATGTCAGGTCCGCCAACTTTTCCGCGTCGGCGCGCACGGCCTCGGCGATAACCCGCTCCTCGCCCGAGCGCAACAGCTCGAAATAGCCCAGCGATACCTGCAACAGCATATCGTTGGTCACGGCGGCGGCGGCGCGATCTCGCGAATCGGCAAAGCGGCGGGCCGCCAGCGGCCGAAAGTAGGCTTCGGCCAGCGCAAAGTTGGCATACAAGCCGGGAACGGCCGGCGTGGTCGTGCCGTACGCGCCGGCTCCCAGGCCGCCGTTGTAGCCCGCACGGCTCGTGATAATCTGTGTGCCTTCGATTCGCTGAATGGCGCCTTCGTGACGGGCGTAGCTGCCGCCCCCCTGCACCGAAGGCAGCCACAGGGCGCTGGCGGCATCGAGACCGGCCAAAGCCTGACTGATTTGCTCGCGGGCGAAAGCCACGATCAGGTTGTTCGCATCGGCCAGCCGCAACGCAGTCGGCAGGTCAATCGGAAAGTTCGGCGGCGCGTCAGCTCGTTTCGCCAGGATCTCCTCGGGCTGTCGAGGCACGGCGTCATCGATCCGCGGCGAGATGCTTTGTGCGGGCTCGACAAAACTCGTCCGCTGAATTGTGCCGGTCACACTCGGCAATCGCTCGATTCGACTTCGATCAGTGCTCGGCGGCGGCGCGATGAGCACCGGACCGCGTCCGGGCGCGCGCACGATCGATGGGCGGTTCACCGGCGCGTCCGCGAGCGCTTGTTGACTAGCCGCGCACATGGCTAGCGCGATCAATTGGGCGATGCGCCGCATCGTCTCTTGCTCCAGGTCGAGGCGAGGGCATCTTCGTCAAGCGCTGGATAGCAAGCGGCTCACCGCTAGCATGGCAGCCAAGGCCCGACGATGTCCCTCTAAACCTGGACAATCGGGCCGGACATTACTGTGAATTGAACGGAAACGAAGGGTTTAGCGAATCGGTGCAGTCTGCGGGTCAGCGAGACGGTGGCGCTTCCACAACTTCGGCCGCTTGACCATCTTTCAAGCTGCCACCCTTGCCCAGTATTACCAATTCGTCGCCGGTCAAGCCCGCGGTGATTTCGACCTCGCCGCCGCTGGCCAGTCCGATGGTCACCGCTTTACGCGCAGCTTTGCCAGCGTCGACGATGAAGCACCAGGTGCGACCGTCCTGCTCGACGACCGCAGCTTGCGGCACTGTGCAAGCGTTCTCGTGCTCGGCCAGTTCGATCGTCACCTGGGCATACATGCCCGGGCGCAATTGGCCGTCAGGGTTGGGAATGTCAACCTCGGTGTGCAGCGTTCGGGTTGTGGCATCGAGCGTCCACGACGTCCGCGTGACCGCGCCTCGAAACTCGATTCCACGCAGCGACCCAACGCGAACCACGGCCGCGTCGCCTACGTCGACCAGCGAGGCGTCCATCTCCGGCACGTCGACAAACACTCGCACCGGATCGGTCAGAACGACGGTGAACAGAGGCTTTGCCTGGCTGCCACCACCGGCCTCGGCAAAGTAGCCGATGTCGGCGTTACGCTCCGATACAACGCCGTCGAACGGCGCTTCGATCTTCAAATACTTCACCAGCGCCGCGGCGCGGGCCTCCTCGGCCTCGGCCACCTGGCGACGGGCGCGAATAGTGGCCTCGTCGGCCATGCTCTTTTCGACTTGCGCGCGACTGGCCGCGGCGACGGCGCGGGCGGATTCAACGTGGGCTGTCGCTTCTTTGCGCGCCGCGTCGGCGGCTTTCATTTGCGCCTTGGTCTCGTCGGCCAGTTTTTGCGTCACGGCCGATCGTGATACAAGCTGCACCACCCGATCGTATTCGGAATTCCAGCGCTGGAATTCCGCCTCGACGCGATCGACTGCGGCGATGGCCTCGTTCACGCGGGCTTCATCGCTCGATTGCTGGGCCGCGGCCACCTTGATCGCCGCCTGCGCTTGCTCCACTTCGGCATTGGCCTGCGCTACCAGCGCCTTCTTTTGCTCCAATTCCTGGCCCAGTTCCGGCGCCGACAGGTCGGCCAATAATTGTCCGCGCTTCACATGGTCGCCGATATCAACTCGATACGCTTCCACAAAGGCCGGAATCTTGGCGTAAAGTCTTGCCAGGTCAAACGGCTCAATCTGGCCCGGCTGCGTGATCGAACGGCGAATGGCCTTGCGCTGGGGACGCGCGGCGGTCACCTTCGCTGGGGTTATCTCGGCGGCCGGGGCCGACCCCGGTTTCGGCGGGCTCTGTTCGCGACAGCCAAACGCAGCGACCGACGTTGCCGCAATCGAGCATGCGACCATCAGTCTGACCGTTGAGAATGCGACACACGATCGACTCATGTAGAACCTCCGGAAGCCGAGCCAGTGGCAGCCACGACCGGCAAGTAGTATGCACTGTCCGGATCGTCGGGGTCGAGCGAGGCCGACCTCGTGCTGGCCCGGCGTTGGACGATCGAAAATACGGCAGGCAGGATAAACAGCGTAGCCAATGTCGCCGCCACAAGCCCGCCGATCACGGCTCGCCCCAAGGGCGCGCTTTGCTGACTCCCTTCACCCCAGGCCAAGGCCAGGGGCAACATTCCGGCGATCATGGCCAGGCTGGTCATGAGGATCGGGCGCATACGGCCGGCAGCGGCCTCGAGCGCCGAATGCGCCGCAGGCGCTCCCTCGCGGCGACGCTGCTCGGCAAACGTCACCAGCAAGATGCCGTTCGCCATCGCCACGCCGATCGCCATAATGGCCCCGATGAACGATTGAAGGTTCAACGTCGTGCCGGTCAGCAACAGCGACAGACAAACGCCCGCGATCACCGCGGGCACCGTCGACACGGTCACCAGTGCCAGTCGTAGCGATTGAAAATTGGCCGACAGCAACAAGAAAATGATGACCACGGCCAACCCCAACCCCACGGCCAGACCGCTAAAAAGCTGCTGCATGGGTGGAATCTGACCGCGGATTTCCAATGTCGCGCCATGTGGCGGCGTGCCCGCCCGCTCGATCGCACGTGCCACGCTTCCCGCGACGCGCCCCAAGTCCTCGCCTTGGATGTTTGCGGCGACGCTGATTTGGCGGCGCATGTTGTAGCGATCGAATTGACCGGGCATGGTGCCCGCTCGCACATCGGCGACATCCTGAAGCAGCAGGTCCTTGCCGTTTTGAGCCTTGACCGGAACGGCTTGCAGATCGTGGATGCTTTTGGTCTTTGCTTGCGGAATCTGGACCTGCACCTGGTAGCCGATGCCGGATTTTGCGTCGGGCCAATAATTGGGGACGACGAAGCGCGACGACGAGGTGGCCGCTACCAACGAGCGAGCAATGTCGGCGGGCACGACGCCGCTTAACCCAGCCTTCTCGCGATCCACTTTCACGTCGACCGTCGGATAATCGAGCGACTGTCCGAACTGCAGATCGCGCAGTGAAGCGACTTTAGCCATCTCGTCACGAAGCTTTTGGGCATAGACCCGATTGTCCGCCATGCTGGGCCCGCTGACCGCGACGTCGATGGGCGTGCTGGCGCCAAAGCTCATGACCTCGTTGATGATGTCGGCCGGCTCGAACGAGCATCGCAACTGGGGCAATCGCGTTGCCAAATCGCGACGCAAGTCTTCCTTCAGCACTTCGACGTTGATGCCGCTATGAGGCTTCAAGGCAATGCGGAGCATGGCTTCTTCGGGGCCGCGCATCCACTGGTATACGGAATTGATCGGATAGGTCGAGGGAATAGTGCCCACGTAGCCTAGCGTGATGGCGATGTTCTCGCGGCCCACCTTTTCTTCGATGACTTTTAGCACTTCGAGCGCGAACTGTTCGGTCCGTTCAAAATGGGTGCCATCGGGCGCGCGCAGCCGCAAGCGGAACTCGCCCGCATCGACCAGCGGAAAGATCTCCGTTCCAAGCTGGAACCACGCGACTGCCAGGACCGCGGCACTTCCAACAACATACGCCCCTACCAGCAATCCACGCCACGCGATCAGCCTTTCAAGCCACGTGCGATAGACGGCCCGGAAACGCTGCGCGAACGCCGAATCGTGCGGGTGTGCATGCCGCAACAGCCATGTCGACATCACCGGCACGAACGTGCTCGACAGAATGTACGATGCCAGCATCGAAAAGCCGACTGCCAACGACATCGGCACGAACAGCGACCGAGCCGCTCCCTCCATGAACAGCGACGGCAAAAACACGGCCAGAATGCAGAGCATGGCCAGCAGTCGGGGAATCGCGGTTTGTGCATTGCCCAGCCGCACGGCGCGAGCAATGGCGTCGGTGTGGACAAACTGCGTATGGATGTTCTCCACCTCGACGGTGGCTTCATCCACCAGAATGCCCACGGCCAAGGCCAAACCGCCAAGCGTCATCAAGTTGATCGTGTTGCCTGATATCCACAACCCAATCACCGCGGCCATCAGCGCCAGAGGAATGTTGAGCACGACAACCAACACACTGCGCCAGTCTCGCAGGAACACAAGCACCATGAGTCCCGTCAGGACGGCGCCCAGCAGCCCTTCGATGGCCAGAGACCAGATGGCACGCGTTACATAAGGCGATTGGTCGAACTCGAAACTAACGTGGATATCGTCGGGCAGGACGCCTTGCATCTTTGGAAGGTTGCGCTTCACTTCATTGACGACGTTCAACGTCGAGGCATCGGCCCGCTTGGTACATAACAAGTAGATCGCCCGCCGGCCATTGACCAGCGCGTAGCCGCAGGGAATATCGGAGCTGTCCTGAATCGTGGCCAGGTCTCGCAAATACACCGTCGGACCCGCGCCGATGTGCAAGGGAATATTGCCCAGCTCGTCGATGCGACCGACGATCGAGTTGAGTGGCACGATCGGATACTGATCGCCGATTCGAACGTTGCCTGAGGGGCTGATCGTGTTGCCGCTCGAGACCGCCGAAATCACTTCCTCGGGCGAGATGTGATACGCTCGCAGGCGGTCGGGGTCGACGTTGACGACGATCGTCCGCTGGTTGCCGCCGAAAGGAGGCGGCGCCGACACGCCGGGCAGCGTGGCGAACATCGGCCGCACCTTGAACAGCGCCAGGTCCTGGATCTCAGCCAGCGTGCGCGTTTCGCTGGACAACACGAGATAGCCCACCGGCACGCTGCCCGTGTCGAATCGCATGACGAACGGCGAAACCGTTCCCGGCGGCATGAACGCTCGCGAACGATTCACGTAGTTGATCGTTTCGGCCATGGCCTGGGCCATGTTCGTGCCGGGATGAAAGAAGAGCTTCATCAGGGCCACGCCCTGAATGTTTTTGCTCTCTACGTGATGGATGCCGCTGATGTACAGGAAGTGGTACTCGTAGTAATTCGTGAGCAGCCCTTCCATTTGGGCCGGGTCCATGCCGCCGTAGGGCTGAGCGACGTAGATGATCGGCAGGTTCAGCGCCGGAAAGACGTCGACGTCCATCCGCCGCACCGCCCAGAAACAACCGATCGCGATGGCCACAATGGCCACCATGACCGTGATCGGACGTCGTAATGCCAGCAGGATGAGATTCATAACGGGTCGGTCACCAGGCAGAGAATTGGCCCATCAATTAAGGATAGCTGCGCGAGTGGGCGAAATGTACCCGCAAAGCGTGCGTGTACTTACGCTAGATCCGTGGCCCAAAAAGCCGGCGGCCACCTCACGCGCCGCACAGCTCGGGAATCACCGCCCCATCGGCCGGCACGGGGATCGGACGCCCGGAAAAGTCGGCAAATTGCAGGCCGTACGTGGCGATGCCCAGATGGCGATACACAGTAGCGAGAAAATCGCTGACGCCCACGCGCCGCTCGACAACCTGCTCGCCGCGGCGGTCGGTGGCGCCAATCACCTGGCCGGTGCGCATGCCGCCTCCCGCGAACAGCATCGACGTGGCGCTGGGCCAATGATCGCGGCCCGGCCGGCCGTTAACATAGTTGATTCTGGGCGTGCGGCCGAACTCGCCCGTGACCACGACCATCACGCGGCGATCGAGCCCGCGATCGTAGATGTCTTCGACCAATGCCGTCACTGCCTGGTCGAAATTGCCGGCCCGATTACGCATGGCGTCGAACACGTGATGATTGACCGCATGATCGTCCCAGTTGTGCACGGCTCCGGCCTCGGGTCCGGCCAGTGAGGTGGTGACCAGGTCGACGCCGGACTCGACCAGCCGCCGTGCGAGCAGGCACTGCTGCCCCCAACCGGTGCGCCCGTATCGGTCGCGCAACCGCGCGTCTTCCTTCGACAGATCGAAGGCGTCGCGCGTCGCCTGCGAGGTGAGCATCGTCCAAGCCTGCTGCTCGAACGTGTCGAGCACGGCCATGTTGCCCTTGAGATCGAGCGTCCCTTGCAGCCGGTCGAATTGCTGCCGCAGGCCCAGCCGCGTTTCGAGACGCGACTGTTGCGGTCCGGCGGCCAGCGAGATATCGGGCACCTGAAAGTCCGGCGCGTTCGGATTGCCATGGACCGTGAATGGCTCGTGGCTCAATCCCAGGTAGGCTGGGCCCAAATATGGCACAGGCGGCACGCCCACGTAGCCGGGCAGTACGCGGCGCGGGTCATCGCGCAGACGGCTCGTTACCGCAAAGCAGTCGGGATGGTCCGGTTTGTTGCGCATTTCGCGCACTTCGTGCCCGGTGAACATCTGCTGCACGCCCTGCTGGTGGCAGAATCCGGTGTGGACCATCGAGCGCAGGATGTTGAACCGATCGGCAATGGCGGCATGGCGGGGCAAGAGCTCGCAAAGTTGCAACCCCGGCACCTTGCTGGCGATGGGCCGGTAGGGTCCACGAAACTCGTCGGGGGCATCCGGCTTCGGGTCATAGGTCTCCAGGTGCGAGGCCCCGCCGTGCAGCCAAACCACGATTAGCGCCGTCCGCTCGCGGGGTGTGTCCTCGCCCGCCTTGGCACGCAGTCGCATCAGCCCCGGCAGGCTCAGGCTGCCAAGCCCTGTCAGCCCGCAGCGCAAGAACTCCCGCCGGGTTGCGGGCCGGTGGGGCCGTTCGGCTGGTGGCGTGGTGTCGCCGGGCACGCTATGGGGCAAAGTCATCGGGCGGGACTCTCGGGGGTGAGTGCCGTGATTGTATTCGATCGGGCATGGGATTAGAAACACATTTCGTTGCCAGGTCCGGTCACCAGCCGCTGAACTTCGCGGAACCGCGGTCGGTGTTTAGTCAAGCGACCTGCTGAGCGACGAACATTCACAATTCGCTTTTGAAGGGTGGGGGGGCGCCATGAAGACTTCGTACGTTTCCGCCATGATCGCCGTCAGCGCCACGAGTTGCCTCGCCTGGTCACTGTTGCTCGCGGGCGAGACGGCGGCTCAAGAATCCGCCAGGCCCAATGTCATCGTGATCGTGGCCGACGACCTGGGCTACGCCGAAGTCAACTGTCAGCGACCACAGGAGATTCCCACACCGCGAATCGCGTCGATCGGAAAAAATGGCGTGTGCCTCACCAACGGCTACGTCAGTTGCCCCGTCTGCAGTCCGACGCGCGCCGGCTTGATCACCGGCAGGTATCAACAGCGATTCGGTCATGAGTTCAATCCGGGTCCGGCCGAACAGGCCGAGGTGAGCTTCGGCCTGCCGCTCTCGCAGATCACACTGGCCGACCGGATGAAAAAGCTCGGCTATGCCACGGGCATGGTGGGCAAATGGCACCTGGGCTATCGGCCGGAGTTCCTTCCGCTCAAACGCGGATTCGACGAGTACTTTGGCTTCCTCGGCGGAGCCCATTCCTACATCGATAGCCGGGCGGATAAGAACAACCTGATCTATCGCCAGAATGAAGCGATCGACGAACCTGCTTACCTGACCGACGCGTTTGGCCGCGAAGCCGTGGCCTTTGTCGATCGCCACAAGGAACATCCGTTCTTCCTGTATCTCACGTTCAACTCGGTGCACGCTCCGATGCAAGCGCCCGAAAAGTACCTGAGCCGCTTCAGCCAGATTGGCGACGAGCGACGGCGGACGTTTGCCGCCATGCTCTCGGCCATGGACGATAACGTCGGCGCGATACTGGATAAGCTCGCGCAAGAAAAGCTCGACGAGCGGACGCTCATCGTCTTCATCTCCGATAACGGCGGGCCCACGCTGAACACGACCTCGCGCAACGATCCGCTCCACGGCTACAAAGGCCAGGTCTGGGAAGGCGGCATCCGCGTGCCATATATGGTGCAGTGGAAAGGCAAGCTGCCCGCTGGGAAAGTCTACGATCAGCCGGTCATCGCACTGGACATCGTGCCGACAGCCATCGCGGCCGCGGGCGGGAGCGTGTCGTCCGACCATCCGGTCGACGGCGTCGACCTGACTCCGTATCTGACCGGCCAAAAGACCGGCCGGCCTCACGACGCGCTGTATTGGCGGTTTGGACCGCAGTGGGCGATTCGCCGGGGAGATTTCAAGCTGTTGCAGACGCGCGAGGGGGGCGCACAACTATTCGACCTCGCGAGCGACGTCGGCGAACAGCGCGATCTGGCCGCCGACAAACCGGACGTGGTCAAGGAGCTGCAAGCCAATTGGCGATCTTGGGATTCGCAGCTCGATGCGCCAAAGTGGAAAGGTCGCCAGACCGTCCGCGCCGCCGCGCGACAAAAGGCCGCTGGGAAAGGCAACGTAAAAGCCAAGGGGAAAGGTAAAGGCAAGGCAAAAGCGGCGCAAGCACAGCCATAGCGGTCGGACGGCGCGTCTTGGCGCGCTTGTCAGGCACGGAGCGCCTGAACTACTTTTCCCCGACTTCGTGCAGAAACTGTCGCGTGGCTTCGTGGCGAGGGTTCTCGAAGATCTGTTCCGGCGAGCCCGACTCGACGACTCGACCCTGATCGAACACGTGCAGCTCGTTGGCGGCGCGCCGGGCCAGGCGCAACGAGTGCGTCACCACGATCATCGTCTGACCCGAGGCCGCCAGGTCGACGATCACCGACTCGACTTCCGCGGCCATCCGCGGGTCGAGCGCGCTGGTGGGTTCGTCGAACAACATGACCTGCGGCTTCATGGCCAGCGCACGGGCGATCGCCACGCGCTGCTGCTGCCCGCCCGAGAGCATGTCGGGCAAATGGTGTAGCTTATCTTCCAGGCCGACTCGCACCAGAAGCGCCATGGCCGTTTCGATGGCAGCATCGCGCGGTTGACCCAGCACGTGCAGAGGCGCCTCGATCACATTGCCCAATACCGTGCGGTGCGGAAATAAATTGAAGTGCTGAAACACCATGCCGACTTCGCGCCGCACCTGGCGCAGCCGCGGCCGACGTTCGTGCGGCGTCAGTCCGGCGGTCAGCTTGACGCCGGCCAGCTCGATCTCGCCGTCCTGGAAATCCTCGAGGCCGTTCAAGCAGCGTAGGAACATCGTCTTGCCTCCGCCGGACGGCCCCAACACGCCGGCAACCTGTCCACGGCGCACCGCAAGCGTGATGCCGTCCAGCACGGCCTGGTCGCCGAAGCGTTTGACCAGCCCCTTGACCGATAGCGCCTGGTTGTCGTCGGTGGTAATCATGCCTGTTGCGTCTGGCGGCGAGCGAGCCGACGCTCCAAAAGCGAGGCCAGCCGTGCCAATGGAATGCTCATCATCAGGTACAAAATGGCGGTCAGCGCCGCCAGCTCCAACGTCGCGCCGGTGTCGTTGCGCTGCACGCTGTACTGCTTGGTCAGTTCCATCACGGTGATGACCGAACAGACCGAGGTGTCCTTGAACATGGCGATGAAATCGTTGGTGACCGGCGGGATCACGATCCGCGTAGCCTGCGGGATGATCACCCGGCGAAGGGCCAAGGCCGGCGACATTCCCAGCGCCAGGGCCGCTTCCATCTGCCCGCGCGGAACAGCTTGTAGTCCAGCGCGATAGATTTCGGCTTCGTAGGCGGAGTAGTTGATCGCCAGCCCCGCCACCGCGGCATAAAAGGCCGGAATCGCGATGCCAACTTCCGGCAGCAAAAAGAAGATTACAAACAACTGCAACATCAACGGCGTGCCGCGCATGATTTCGATGTATGCAACCAGCAGCCAGCGCAACGGCGGCGGTCCGTACATCCGTCCGATCGCCACCAGCAAGCCTATCGCAATAGCCAGCGGCATGGCACAGCAGGCCAGCAGGATCGTCATTCCAGCCGCTTCGACCAGCAGCCAGCCGCGACTGCGAATGACGGCCCAACCGCGCAGCTCCGTCGCGCGGACACCCAACTCGCTGTCGCTGCGCCCACCGAGCGACGCCAGCTCGCTCTGCGCGTCGTTCCACAGACCGTACTTCTCGTACAGGCTTTGCAACTGTCCGCCGGCCAGCAGCTTGTCGAAAGCCCGGTTCAACGCGTCGCGCAGTACGGTTTCATTCTCTCGCAGAAATATGACGTAGTATCCTCGCCCCACCGGATCGCCGACTTGCTTCAGCTCGCTAAATCGATCTCGATAAAAAACGACCGCGGGCAAGTCGGCCAACGTGGCATCGAGCTTGCGCGTCTCCACTTCGCGCATGGCGTCGGTCGTGCCCTCGTAGATCACGATCTCGACGTTGTCGGAAAACTGCTTGTCGGTGATCGCCAAATGATTCAGATAGTCGTGAGCGCCGGACCCTTCCAGCACACCGATCGTGAACCGCTGGCCGTCGGGCTTGCGTTTGTGCAAGTCATCCCAACTCTTAAGCACACCATCATTGCGGCGTGCCAATAGCGCCAACTGATAGACATAATACGGCCGCGTGTGCTGCATGCCGTGAATGCGCGACGGTGTCAGCTCGTAGCCGTTGAGCACGATGTCGATTTGGCGCGTGGCTAGCAAAGCGGGCAGGTCGCGCCAAGGACCCTGGAAGAACTCGGCCCGCACTCCCAACTCAACCGCCAGCATGTCGGCCAGCTCGACCTCGAAGCCGGCCATGCGGCGCGGATCATCGGGATCGGGATAGACGTAGGGCCCGCCCCCCTCACTGTCCGCGCCCCACACCAGCGTGCCTCGCTCGCGCAGATCCGCCAGCTCGTCGGCCAACACAGGCCCGCTAAAAAGCATCAACAGTGCGATCCAAGCTGAGCAGAACCAACAACGCGTCCGCATCACAGCCCCCGACAATAATGCTCGGACAGAGCAACAAGCCCGCTGAAAGCTTAGCGTATTCTACAGCCGGTCCGAGCGGCTAGCGGTTCTCGATGCGATACAAATGAGTGTCGGTGCGCAGGAAGATCGCCCCGTCGACGATCGCCGGCGACGCTTTGGCCTGACCATCGAGCTTGTTGGTGGCCAGCACTTCGAACTTCGGGCCCGGCGCCAGAATGGTCGTGGTCGCCGATTCCTCGAGGCAGTAGATGCGTCCATCGGCCCACACTGGGGACGCCCAGAACTTCGCCCCCAATCGCTGCTGCCAGTGCTGCTTGCCGCTGGCAGCGTCGTAACACACGCCGATGCCCGAATCGCCGATCGTGTACAGTTCGTCCCCGGCGACCAGTGGCGAGGGGTCGAGCGGCACGACGGCACCCTTCCTGACGGTCCACAGCGGGCTCGTCTCGGTGATGTCGCCGCTGCCGCCGGCCTTGATGGCGTAGAACGCCGGCGTGCCGAAGCCAGACGAGAAGTACAGTCGTCCACGGTCGTAGACCGGCATCGACACGTTCGAGTAGCCGCTGAACGTGAACCACCACAACTCATCGCCAGTTGAAGGATCGTGAGCCACGATTTGGTCGCTTCCCAGGCTGACCAATTGTGTTCGGCCGTCGATTTCGAGCACCAACGGCGTCGAGTAGGCCATTGGCACTTCGAGCTTGCCCGTCTTGCGTTCTTCGCTCGTGTGCTGGCGATCGCGCTTCCAGCGGATCTCGCCGGTATGCTTGTCGAGCGCGACGACGTACTGCACGTCGGTGCCGTCGCAGTTGACGATGAGCAAGTCCTTCCAAATCACCGGCGAGCCGCCAGGGCCATGCCCGTGCTTGTACACCAGCTCTTGAGTTTTCCAGATCACTCGCCCATCGGTCGAGAGGCAGGCGGTGCCGTGCGCCCCGTAGTGTACGTAGACGCGATCCCCCTCGATGACGGCCGTGGGCGAAGCGTGGCTGTTGATGGCATGGACCGAGCCGGGGTTGTCGAGCTTGAACACGTCGACGTCATACAGGAGCTTTCCGCTCGAACGATCGACGGCAATCGCCCGCAGCGAGTGGCCGTCGTCGACCGCCGTTGTGACCCAGATCTGATCGCCTTCGATCGCCGGCGACGACCATCCCAAGCCGGGCAGAGCGGTTTTCCAGGCGATGTTCTCGGTCTCGCTCCAGGTGAGCGGCACGTTCGTGGCGACCGAGTGCCCCTGTCCGTCCGGCCCGCGAAACTGCGGCCAATCGGCGGCGTGGCACGCAAGCGAAGCCGTGAGCGACAATCCGACGGCGGCAAAAAAACGCCCAATCATCTCTTTGTCCTCGTGAAACCGAACGACATCTTGGGTCATGGTGTCTCATTTGCGACGTTGCCGCAAGTTCAAGTAGACACGTGCCGAAGCGCGGTTTGCAAACGGAGTTGCTTTGGGCTATATCTGGCAGTTTGATCGCTGCGAACTCCCCCTCTCCCAAAACGGGAAAGGGAGTACGTGCGGAGATACTTCAACCATGGCTCTCAATAAATACAGCTCGCGCATCACCCAACCCAAATCGCAAGGCGCCAGCCAGGCGATGCTCTATGGCACGGGCCTCACGCGCGAGGACATGGACAAGCCGCAGGTCGGCATCGCCAGCGTGTGGTACGAGGGCAATACCTGCAACATGCACCTCAACGACCTGGCGGCCAAGGTCAAAGAGGGCGTGCAGGCCGCCGGGTTGGTTGGCATGCGGTTCAATACCATCGGCGTCAGCGACGGCATTTCGATGGGCACCGAGGGCATGTGCTTCTCGCTGCAATCGCGAGATCTGATCGCCGACTCGATTGAAACGGTGATGCACGCCCAGTGGTACGACGCCAACATTTCGATCCCGGGGTGCGACAAGAACATGCCCGGCTGCCTGATCGCCATGGGCCGTGTCAATCGGCCGTCACTAATGGTGTATGGTGGCACCATCAAACCGGGACGCCGCATGCGCGATGGCGTCGAGGAGAAGCTCGACGTCGTCTCGGCGTTCCAGTGCTACGGCGAGTTCCTGGCCAGCACGCTGGACGAGAAGGCTCGCCAGGAGATCGTGGCCAAGGCCTGCCCTGGCGCGGGTGCCTGCGGCGGAATGTACACGGCCAACACCATGGCCTCCGCGATCGAAGCCATGGGCATGACGTTGCCGTACAGCTCGTCGATTCCGGCGGTCGACCCGGCCAAGCAGGACGAGTGCCTGCGAGCCGGCGCGGCGATCCGCGTGTGCATGGAAAAAGACCTCAAGCCGCGCGACATCATGAACCGTGCCGCATTCGAAAACGCGATGGTTGTGGTGATGGCCGTAGGCGGCTCGACCAACGCTGTGTTACATCTGATAGCCATGGCCCGTGCGGTGGGCGTACCGCTAACGATTGACGACTTTCAGAAGGTAAGCGATCGCGTGCCATTTCTGGCCGACTTGAAACCCAGCGGCAAATATGTGCAAGAAGACCTGCACAACGTGGGCGGCACGCCGGCCGTGATGAAGTATCTGCTGGAAAAGGGACTGCTCAACGGCGACTGCATGACCGTGACCGGCAAGACGGTGGCCGAGAACCTGCGCGATTTGCCAGGCTTCAAAGCGGGTCAGGACGTCGTTCACACGCTCGAAAACCCTATCAAACCCACCGGACACATCCAGATTCTGCGCGGCAACTTGTCGCCGACCGGCGCCGTGGCCAAGATCACCGGCAAAGAGGGACAGCGGTTTGAGGGTCCGGCCAAAGTGTACGACGGCGAAGAAGACATGCTGCATGCGCTCGAGCGCAAGGAAATCGTCAAGGGGGACGTGATCGTCATCCGCTACGAAGGCCCCAAGGGCGGACCGGGAATGCCCGAGATGCTCACGCCGACTTCGGCCATCATGGGCGCCGGATTGGGCAAAGACGTGGCGCTGATCACCGACGGACGATTCTCGGGTGGCTCGCACGGGTTTATCGTCGGGCACGTGACGCCGGAGGCCCAGGAGGGCGGCCCGATCGCACTGTTGCGCAACGGCGACCGGATCGTGCTCGATGCCGACACCAATTCGATCAGCGTCGAGCTGAGCGATGCGGAGCTGGCCTCGCGCCGCGAAAAGTGGAAGGCCCCGCCATACAAATTCACGCGCGGCACGCTCTACAAGTACATCAAGACCGTGAAGAGCGCCAGCGAAGGCTGCGTGACGGATGAGTAGCAGCCCGTCGACTCACGATGACTCAGCCGGGCCAACCAACATTGAGTCCAACGCAGCAACGACCTCCGCCGAGCTGTCGGCGGAAATGACGCCCGAGCAACTGGCCGAGGCGAAACAGTACGGGCGGTTGGAGCTCGTTTGCGGACTGGCCGACAAGGCGATCGACGTTGGCTTTCTGACCGTCGTCGTACTGTTCTTCGCGGTGCCGCTCGATACCTGGCTGGCGGATTTCGCACGCTCCGACACCGCGCGGCTGGCCTCGATCTTTCTGATCACAACGGCGGCGCACACGTGCCTTTCGTTTCCGCTGTCGCTGTACTCGGGTTATACGCTGGAACACCGCTTCGGCCTGAGCCGCCAAACGCTGGGCCGTTGGCTGTGGCGATACGCGAAGCGAAACGTGCTGGCCCTTCTGTTCGGCCTGGCGCTTTTGGTTGGCCTGTATTGGGTGATCTGGACCGTGGGCACATGGTGGTGGCTGGCAGCGGCCGGCGCGTTCTTTGTGGTCAGCGTGGTGTTCGGCCAGTTGGCACCGGTTGTGATCCTGCCGCTGCTCTACAAGATCGAACGCTTGGACAATGCCGAGCTGGCCGCGCGCATGGCCCGTCTCGCCGAGGGCACAGGCCTGTCGATCGAGGGCGTGTATCGGATGGGTCTGAGCGCAGAAACCGCCAAGGCCAACGCCATGCTCGCCGGATTGGGTCGTACGCGACGGGTGTTGATGGGCGACACGCTGCTCGATCAATTTACCGCTGACGAGATCGAAGTCATCTTCGCTCACGAAATCGGCCACCACGTCTTCCGGCACATCCACAAGATGATCGCCGTCGGCGTGTTGTACGGCATGGCCGGATTTTGGATTTGCGATCGTGTGTTATTGTGGTGGGCGCAGTTGCACTACGGATCGCTCGACATTCACCAGCTTCCGCCGGGCACGCTGCCGCTGTTGATGTTGGTGCTAACCGTGTTTAGCTTGCTGCTGGAGCCGGCGCAGAATGTGATCAGCCGGCGCTACGAGCGCCAATGCGATCGGTACGCCCTGGAGCGGACGGGATTACGCGAGGCTTACATCTCGGCCTTTCGCAAGCTGGCCAGGCTCAACAAAGACGATCCCGACCCGCACCCCGTGGAAGTCTTCTTGTTACACAGTCATCCGCCGATCAGCGAGCGTTTGGCGATGGCGCGCGACTTTTAGGTGCTTCAAACGAAGACTAGTCACAACGAGTACGGAGAACACAGAGACGACGAAGCCACGAGAGAGAGTGAACTGACGAAGAAAAAGAAATCGACTCTCGATTCTTCTCGGTGCTCTCTGTGCCCTCAGTGGCAAACAGTCCTCGTATTTCCCACGAGACCTACAGCAGCACCGGCGTGAAGCAAAATACCGGGATGGCCAACGAAAGCAGTCCGATCACGCGGCGCCAGAAGCCCAGCCGCACATTGTCGTCTCGAGTGGGCGGATGGTCGACGCCCAGCAGGATCACCAGCACGAGCATCAGCGTCCAATTGTAATGGTCGCCGATGACGATAAACGCGATCGCAGCGACCAGAAACGCGCGCGACACCAGGTGGGCTTTGCGGCCGAACAGACCGTAGATCACGTGCCCGCCGTCTAGCTGGCTGATCGGCAGCATGTTCAACCCAGTGATCAGCATGCCGACCCAGCCGGCCATCAGCAGCGGATTGTCCTTGCTCAGGATCGATCCGAGCGGAATGTCGGGCCGGAGGTAGCCGGCCAGTAGTTTGAAGACCAAGGGATCGCCCAGTTGGTAGACGTCGAGCGGATTGGCGACCGTCGCGCTTTTGATGCCGTACCAGATGATCGGCAGCGACACGGCCAGCCCGGCCAGTGGTCCGGAAATGCCGATGTCGAACAGTTGCTTGCGATCCGCCCGCGAGCCCTCCATGCCGATCACCGCGCCCATGGTTCCGGTCATCAGCAGCGGCACTGGAATAAAGTACGGCAAGCTGGCCGGCACGTGATAACGGAGCGTCTGCAAGAAGTGGCCCATTTCGTGCGTCAGCAGAATGCCGATCACGGCAGTCATGTAAATCAGTCCCTGCGTCCAATTGGCTGAGATCACCCCTTCGACCTGATCGGTCTCGAGGTATTCCGGTTTCCAATCGAGCGCACCGGCCACGAAGGTCGAAACGCACGTGCCCAAAAACAGTACCAGCGGCAGCATGATCCGCCGCCCGCGCGGCGAAACCAGATCGGCGCGAGTCAGCTCGCGCCCCAGAGGCGGCGGGTCCAGGGCCGATTCGGGATGGTTCTTCCGCAATTTCTCAGCCGCCAGCCAGCGAATGACCGCCGGCTC
>CAZUPX010001122.1:0-3268 GCA_964622155.1 uncultured Planctomycetaceae bacterium
CCAGGTAGTGCCAGCGCTCGGTGTACGACGTTAGCCGCGACAACTCATAGCTGGTGCGAGTGGTCGTCTCGGCGAGTAGGAACATGCCGGCCATCAACGGGCACCTCGCAAGGGCGACGGGTGATAGCTGCACGCGAAAGCCAGCGCCTGCTCGGCCACGAGCATGGCCAACAGTATCCACAGCAGGCTCTCGCTCAAGTTAAAGCCGGCCAGTTGCTGTGGGTTGTAGTTAATGTCGCGAGCGTCGTGATACTGGTAGCGAATACCTTCGAGGTGACGAGCCAACTGGTCGCGCTGGAGCTTTTTCAGGTCTCCTTCTTCGGGCGTAACGTTGAGCGCGAACCGCTCCTGGCACTGCGTTCCATCGGTGGCGGTCAATTGGGCCTGATAGATGCCGCTGGTGTCGGTGTCGGTCAGGATCGCGGTATGTCCGGCCGCACTCGCCTCGGCGTCAACGGCCAGCGTGCCCCCTCCGAGAGCGCGCGGCATGACAAAGCGAACCTGAGGCAAAAACCGGGCCACGTCCAACGGCACCTCGAGCGGCGTGCCCACAAGCCGCGTGGTGTCGGGGTATCGGCCGGCCGACAAGTACGACTGCATTTCGAGCATCGCGACCACAAAGCTGGGATTGTCGCGGCCCCAGTTGTTCCAACTGCCCAGCGAGGTCTCGATGGGCGAGGCCTTCGTCAAAACGGCCACCACGCGGCCGTCTCCAAATTTGCGCTCCACGACCAGCGGTGCCTTGTTGCGCAGCCGCGCGATGACCTTCGTCGACGAGTCGGGCTCGGGGAGCCAGCCTTTCTCGGTGGCGAAATAGCGGCCCCCCACCACAGTGCCCAGGAAGCTATTGCGCTCGCCGGCGAACACCGAAAAGATCGGGTGATCGGCGACTTCAAGGTCGGGCGCCTTTTCCAGGCGGTCGACCGACAGTTCGGCCGGGCCAACCAGCGGCAGCGGAAATAGCCCCTTGCCATCGCGGTATAGTTGCTGGTTGAAGAAATCGGCGCGCGACAGCTCGCCCAGGAAAAAACCGACGCCACCGCCACCCTCTACGTAAGCCTCCAGCGCGTTGATCGCACTGGGATCGAGCCGGCCGATATTGAGCAGATAGATCGCCGCGAAGCCTTCGAGCGAATGATCTCGCAGATAACTGGGCGACTCGATGACCGGGCGCAGGCCGCTTGTGATCTTGCCCCCAGGCGCAAGGGCCGTCGACAGAAAGAACGCGTCCTGGCCACGAGAGTCGCCGTCGATTACGAGCACATCGACCACCTTGGCCACTTCGACCACCAATGACCGCGAGTTGTCGGCGGCAATCGCGTCGCTCTCCAGCCGCGCGGTGATCTCGTGCTGGCCCGCGGTGGCGAATAGAACCGGAAACCGCCGCGTCATTTCCTTGCCCGCGGGAATCTCTTCCAGCACGATGGCCGGTCGAGCATGGCTGTCTTCCTCAAGCGAGACGCTCACCGCGCGGGCGGGGGCCGGACCAAAGTTTTGCACCGTCACGTCGACCAACAGCGGCACTCCGGCCGCGCGCGTGCCACGGCTGGGTCGCAAGGCCGCGATGGCCAGGTTCTGGTGCATCGAATCCACGCAATTGACCAGGTGAATCTGGGCACCCGTGTCGTCGAGACGTTTGAGCACCGTGCGCAAAGCGGCAGGCTCCTGCCACTGCCGGGCGCGAAAGTCGGACACGATGTACACAATGCGGTCTTCGTCCTGAGATTTGGCCGGCAGACGGTCGATTGCCTCCAGGGCATCGGCCGGCTCGGCTGCCGTCTGCGACGCCGAGAGCGGGCCCAACACCTTTTCCAACTGATCGACAAATTCGCCGTCGACGGCCGTCTGGAGCAAGTCGGGCTGCGTGCCGCGGGCCAACTGCCGGACTCGCGAGAACCGCAACAGCGTGAAGATCTGCGGCGTGTCCTGATGTCCGGCTCCAGCACCCAGGCGGCCGACAACGCGTTTGGCCTCGTCGAACCCGCTGGTGTCGGCCCAGCGGTCGGACATCGAAAAGCTGTCGTCGAGCAGCACGATGTGATGGGTCTTGCTGCCGCCGAAGACCGTGCCCCAGTGGTTGCGTACCAGCGGCTGGGCGATCATCAGCACGACGGCCGCCACGGCCAGCATCCGCAACAACAGCAGCAAGAGCTGCTTGAACAAGATCGACTTGCGGTGTCGCCTCTGACTCTCCAGCAGAAACTCCATGGCTGCCCACGGCACGCGCCGATGCCGCATCAAGTTGATCAGGTGGATCAAGATCGGCACGCCGACGAGCGGCAGCCCCCACCAGAGCAATGATTCGTGAATAAAACTAGGCATCGGCGAAACTCAGACTCGAAAACTCAAAATGCGGCCAGTTACTTACGTTGTGTTCCCAAACGATTGCTCAAGAATCGCGCCAGCATCGCGTCCAACGGGTCGCTCGTGCGCACCAGGGCATAGTCGACCTTGTCTTGCACGCAGCCTCGGCGGACCTCGGAAAGAAAACTTTCGAGTGCCGCCAGGTATCCGTCGCGCAGCGCACGTGGATTGCAACTCAAGTGGTCGCCCAGTTCGAGGCCCTCGAAGCGCGTCGGCCCGGAGAACTCAAAGTCGAGCTCGTCGTCGTCCATGACGTGGAAGATCAACACGTCGTGCCCTTGCTGCCGCAGCAGTTTCAGGCCCTTGAACAATCCAGCACGGTCGACGAGCAAATCAGAAATAAGGATCATCAGTCCGCGGCGCGGATAACTCTCGGCCGCGCCGCGCAGAATCGAAGCCAGCTCGGTCTTGTCGCGCGGCTCGCGGGCGGCCAACGCTCCCACGATCGAATTCAAATGGCTCCGCTTCGTCTTTTGAGGAACCTTGACGCGAATCGTCTCGTCGAACGCGATGCAGCCGACGGCGTCCTGCTGCCGCAACAGCAAATAGGCCAGGCAAGCGGCGATTGTGCAGGCGTATTCGCACTTGTCAAATGTGCCGTTGCCATATCGCATGCTGCCCGACACGTCGACCAGCAGCGTAGCTCGCAGGTTCGTGTCCTCCTCGAACTGCTTGACGTACCAGCGGTCCTGCCGGGCCCAGACTTTCCAATCGACGTGGCGCAAGTCGTCGCCGGGCGCGTACTCGCGGTGTTGCAGGAACTCGACCGACTGACCGAAGTAGGGACTGCGGTGGATGCCGGACAAGAACCCTTCCACGATGTGGCGAGCGCGCAAGTCGAGCCGCGAGATGCGACTAATTGCTTCAGGATGCAAAAATCTTTTGGAAACGGACATCGCTCGAG
>CAZUPX010001123.1:0-12722 GCA_964622155.1 uncultured Planctomycetaceae bacterium
GAGCTGGGCGGCCTGGTGGCGGGGGCTACGGACGAACAACATTCGGCCCTGGCCGAGTATGGACGCCGCTTGGGACTGGTCTTTCAAATCACCGACGACCTGCTGGACGTGTGTGGCGATTCGGCGGCCATGGGCAAGCGAGCGGGCAAGGACTCTAAGCGCGGCAAGCTCACGTTCCCTGCTTTGGTAGGCGTCGATGAGAGTATCGCCCGCAGCCACTTGCTCGTCGACGAGGCCTGCGCGGCTGTGGAACCCTTGGGCCCAGGGTCGGAATGTTTACAGGCGCTCGCACACCGGGTGCTCGAGAGAACCCATTGATGGATAAGCTGTTGACCACGATCGATTCTCCGCGCGACCTGCAAGGTTTGTCGTTTGCACAACTCGAGCAGTTGGCCGGCGAGATGCGCGAGGTGTTGTGCAATCTGGTCTCCAACCGCACTGCTCATTTCGCGTCGAACCTGGGGGTGGTCGAGCTGTGCCTGGCCCTGCACCGGACGTTCGACTTCAGCCGCGACCGGTTGATCTGGGACACCGGACATCAAATCTACCCGCACAAGTTGATCACCGGGCGCTACCAGGAGTTTCACACCATGCGGACCAAGGGGGGCCTGATGGGCTACCCCAACCCGCGCGAAAGTGAGTACGACCTGTTCATGACCGGCCACGCGGGCTGTAGCGTTTCGACCATCCTGGGCCTGAAGAGCGGCGACGACCTGATCGCCGGCCAGCAAGACCGGCACGCGGTGGCTGTTATCGGCGACGGCGCCTTCCCGTCGGGCATCGTCTACGAGGCCATGAACAACGCCGGCGGCTTGCGCAAAAAGATGCTGGTCGTGCTCAACGACAATCAAATGTCAATCTGCCCGCGCGTGGGCGGCATGGGCGAGTACCTGGACCGGCTGCGCGTCAACTCGCTCTACACCGGACTCAAGAATGAAGTTCTGAAAATCCTCAACAAGGTCCCGCTCCTGGGTGATCCGACCGAGCGATTCCTGGCCCAGATCAAGGAGGCGGTCAAGGCCGGGTTGCACGGCGGCATGCTCTTCGAGGAATTGAACTTCCGCTACATGGGGCCGGTGGACGGCCACAACATACAACAGCTCTGCAAGTACCTGACCATGGTCAAGAACGTGCCGGGCCCGGTGCTGTTGCACGTGGTGACCGAAAAGGGTCACGGCTTTAAGCCCGCGGCTGAGGACCCGGTGTTTTTTCACACGCCGGCGCCGTTCACGCGCGCCGAAGAGGGGCTGTTGGCCTTCAAGAAGAGCTCGTCCAAGGCATACACCGACGTGGTCAGTCAGGCGATCGCCGACCAGATGGCCGCCAACCCGCGAGTGACGGTGATGACCGCGGCGATGTGTCAGGGAACGAAGTTGGAAGCGGTGCGCGACGCATTTCCCGATCGTTTCTTCGACACCGGCATCTGCGAATCGCACACGGTCGCTTTCGCCGCCGGACAGGCCAAGGCCGGGCTGCGGCCGGTGGTCGACATCTACAGCACTTTCCTGCAGCGCAGTTATGATCAGATCTTCCAGGAGGTGGCGCTACAGAATCTGCCGGTCGTGTTCGTGCTCGATCGCTCGGGTCTGACCGGACCCGACGGGCCCACGCACCACGGGGCCTTCGATCTGGGGTACATGCGGTTATTTCCCAACATGGTCGTGATGGCTCCCGGCGATGCGACCGACACGACGGCCATGCTGGACTTTGCCCTCAAGCACGATAGCCCGGTGTCGATGCGCTATCCGAAAGCGGCCGCGGAAACGGTCGAGGGCGCGCGCACGCCGATCGAATTGGGCCGCGCCGAAGTGATCGACTGGAGGCACGACGGCATGATCGTCGCCTGCGGCACCTTGTTGAGTAACTGCCTGAAGGCCGCCGCAACGCTGCGCGACGAAGGAATCGACGTGGGCGTCATCAACGCTCGCTTCGTCAAACCCCTGGACGGCGAGACGATCTTGCGGGCCATCTCCACGAGCCCCTTTGTCGTGACGGTTGAAGAGGCGGCATTGGCCGGCGGATTCGCAAGCGCCGTTTTGGAGGCCGCCGCCGACGAGGGAATCGCCACGGCGCACGTCCGGCGGCTGGGTATCCCCGATCGGTTTATTGAGCACGCGGAGCGCGGCGAGCAATTGGCCGACCTCGGCCTCGACGCCGCGGGCATCGCCCGAGCGTGCCGCGAAATGGCTGCCCGCGCCGAAACTCAAAGGCCCAATCGCCGCCGAGTGTCGTAGAGTACCGACGCGATCAGCTTTCGCGTGCTTCCATCACGCTGCGGCATCTTCTATGATCGAACTCCATGGAAGCCAAGCACGCCCCGGTCACGACGTCAAAACGATTGAAGATCGTCGTGCTTTCGATTCCACACAACGAGCATCTGGCGGCCGAGGTAAAGCGCCTGGTGCCGCTCGTTGAGCGCCATGCCGACGTGGTGGTCCGCGACCTCGCGTTGGATCAACAGCTCGATAGCTTGGACTTTGATCTGGGTGTCGTGATTGGCGGGGATGGCTCGATGCTTCGCGCCGCGCATCAAATGGGGCGGCGACAGCGTCCGGTTATCGGCGTAAATCTAGGGAAGCTGGGTTTCCTGGCCGACTTGTCGCCTGACGAGTTCGTCGAAGCGTTGCCCCTGTTGTGCTCGGGCGGGCTGCGGGCAGTCGAGCACTTGATGTATGAATGCAGCGTAATTCGCGATGGCAAGCCGATTCACCAGCGGCTGGGACTCAACGAAGTTGCGGTGCTAGCCGGTCCGCCATTCGCCATTCTCGACGTCGATCTTTACGTTGACTCAGAATTGGTCACTGCCTATAGTTGCGACGGTTTGATCGTCAGCACGCCGGTCGGTTCGACGGCCCACAACCTGTCGTCCGGCGGCCCGATCTTGCGACAGGACTTGCAAGCGTTTGTGATCTCGCCGATCAGCCCGCATACGTTGACCAATCGTCCCGTGGTCGACTCGGCCGATCGTGTGTTCGAAATGGTGATTCTGCAACCGCACGTGGGCACATCGATCGTGGCCGATGGGCGCGTGGTGTGCCGGGTGGAGCCGGGCGATCGGGTACGCGTCGAGCGCTCGCAGGCAAGGTTTCAGTTGGTCGCGCTGCCGGGCCATAGCTACTATCAAACGCTGCGAGAAAAACTTGGCTGGGGCGGACGGTTGACACGGAAGAGTTGACCGCGAGCGACGAGGCACAGACCACGAACACAGTTCTCGCCCGCTCGGGCGACTCGTTGCTCGCCACCCTCTCCCCCGACGATGCCGGAGCTTGGTGCCCCCAGAGGGCCGATCTGACTCGAAAGGATGCGAGTATGTTGCGATTTTCTCGGGCCCTTGTGTGGTGTGTTTGTCTCGCTGTCTTGGCGCGGGTCGCTTGGGGCGATGAAGAAGCGGCCGCCGAGACTCCCGCCGCACCGACCGCCGGCGTGGCGAAGTACGACTTAGTGTACAAGTTCAAGAACGGCGAGACGCTTCGATCCGAGATCGTGCATCGAGCCACCGTGCGCACCACGATCCAAGGTACCGGCCAGACGGCCGAGACGCAGAGCAAATCGATCAAGTGCTGGACGATCGACAACGTCGCGGCCGACGGCACGGTCACGTTCACCCACTCGGTCGAGAGCATCGACATGTGGCAGAAATCGCAAGGCCGCGCCGAGATTCGCTACAACAGCGAGACCGACAAGGAGGTGCCGCCGGGTTACGAAGAGGCGGCCGCGGCGGTCGGCGTGCCGTTGACGATCGTAACCATGGACAACAGGGGCGTGATTCTGAAGCGGTTCGAGAAGCGCGTTCAACCCGCCGGCGCGTCGACCCAGATCACGATGCCACTTCCGCCCGAACCGGTGGCCATCGGCCAGTCATGGTCCAGCCCGGTCGACATCGATGTGACCCTCAAGGAGGGCGGCAGCAAGAAGGTCAAGACTCGGCAGAAGTTTACGTTGGAAAGTGTCGAGGACGACGTGGCCACCATCGCCGTCGACTCGCAAATACTCACGCCGATCCACGACCCGGCCATCGAAGCCCAATTGATTCAGCGGCTCTCCTCGGGCAGTATCCGATTCGACATGAGTGCCGGCCGCGTTTTGAGCCAGCAGCTTGACTTGGATCGTCATGTGATTGGTTTTAGCGGTGCTTCCAGCAGCATGCACTACGTGACGCGGTTCGTCGAACGACTGCTCAGTCCCAGCGAACAAACTGCTCGACGGGCACCAGCGCCGCGCGAGGCTGATACCGAAGAGACGATTGCGCCCGAACCGTCTGCGAAAAAGAAGGCACCCGTGCGACGGTAGCGGTGCGTCCGTCCGCGTGCCAATAGGACCAGATTGGCCGAATACGAACAAGAAGTGGTTCATGTTACGCGCCGCGCCAGGATCGCCGTTGCGCGGCCCGCGATGCGAGTGACCAATAGCGTCGCTTCGTGCCGGCCTTTCAGATCGAACTGCCGGCGTAATGCGGTGGGATCGAGTTCGACGCCGCGCTTCTTGATCTCGAGCCGCCCGACGTCAAGACTGCCCAACAGGCTCTTGAGCTGCTTGACGTCGAACGGGAGCACATCGAGCACTTCAAAGCAAGCCAGCGCCGGATCCTCGATTGGCCTGTCACCCGTCCAATATGCGACGTGCGGTGCAACCGCGTGCAGGCGATGCTCGGCGGCCAACGCCCCGCACAGCCTGGCGGCGAGCACGGCCGCGTCTGGTTCAAGCACGTAGCGACCGATCTGCCGGGCGATCGGCGGATCGGGTTGCTCGTCCCCCACCAAGGTGCGCAGCGGCTCTGCCGTCTTGCCCAGGATCGTCGCGCGGCGACGGCCAGGCTCCCGCGCCAAACGGCCGAACCAGGCGACCAATTGCCGGCATTGTCGATCGCGGCTGATCCACTCCAGCGACGCCCGCTCGACCCACGCGTCGCTCATCCGCGCCGCGGGCGCGAGCTTGACCGCCGCATTGGGGTTCTGGTCGAGTAACTGATCGATCACCTCGCTTGGAGGTTCGTGAAGATCGACGTGCGTCGTGCGAAAGCCTTTTGGGCGACGATCGGGATCGATGTGCCACGCGTCGCAATCGGCGACGTCAATTTCGCGCACGTCACCGACCCGCACCTCACACTGTCGCGGCGGATCGCCGAGAGCGTCCTGAACCGCGCTCAGGTTCGCGCGTGCAAGAATCGCTGCAAGCGGGTTGCGGTCAATGCCAACAACGTCGCCACGAGCCGCCAGCGACAAGAGATCGCCGCCGATGCCACAGCACAGGTCGAACACGGGGCCGGCGCCACTCTGCCAAACGCATTGAGCCTTGTAGGCCGCCAGCACCTCATCACTGGCTTGCTCCAACAAAACCGGCGTGAAGAACATTCGGGCGGCGGCGGCGAACTTGGCTTGAGCTTTCTGTCGCAACGCCGCCTGTTCGAGCACCAGATGGACCCGTTGAGCCGAGCATTGCCTGCGCAGCGCCGCGACCTGTGCCGGCGTGGGCCGAAGCCACGTCGCTGCCACCTGTAGCAGCTCGGCGGCCTCGGGGCGAACCAGCCACTGGTAGTCTTCGACAAAAGCCAGCGAGTCGGCAATTGGCTGAGCACCGCTTCGCTGGGCCATGAGCTATCGCCACCCGTTGGTCACACGGCAGACGTGTGCTGAAATGATCATCTTGAACTTGGCGCGTAAGGCTCGATGATTACCATATCGGCGGGAGTGCAACAAGCAGGTTGCGCCGCGAAACGGCCTGGGTGGAAATCGATGCCTGATACCGACAGAACTCTGGGGATGTATCTGCATCTGGCGCGGGCCAGTCACGTCCGCCGCCAGGCAATGGTCCGTGACAAGCTGTTGGTGCTGGCGGGCGTGCAGGCCCACGAGATGGGACTGGAAACGGTCGCCGCCGATTGCCGCGCGAAAATCCTGGCGCACAACGGCCATCACCTGCTGCGGCAATGGCCCACGCTCGGGCGGGCGATGGCCGACGAGCACTTTCAGTCGTATCTCAAGCAGCTCAAGCGGCGGTACTCGCCTGAAAAGATCGAGCACATGCTGGCCTCGCTGGGCATCGAGTTGGGGCGCGAGCGGCAAGCGTACTTTAGCGATTTAGAATATGCGACCGCACTGCTCCAGGCCGTGCCCCAAGATTTCGAAGGCTCACAGATGCCCAACGCCAGCAGGTCGGGCGCCAACCAAGACACGCCTGATCAGCTTGGGGCGGTCGATCGACCGCCGCGGCCGCTGATCAATTTCCTGGTTGTGTGGGGCCCGTTTCTGGCGGGACTGATCGTGCTGGCCACGCTGGCCGTTGCATCGCGCGGCATCGGCGGTTGGCAGTTGTAGCGGTTGGACCTGCAAGGCCGATTGATCGCGGGGCGCAAACTGCGGCCAGCGGTCGGAATACCTTAGCAAGACCACTGCGCGGACTGCCGAAGATAAACTCAAGCGAGCCGATCATTCTGGTCGTGCGGCGTTACTGATCGTGAGTTTGGCGATGTCCTAGGCGGCCATGTTCAAGCGATTGTTCTTTCTGGGCATCATGATGGCGGCCGTCGGACTGCCGTACGCGCTGACCGCCTCGTCGAACTTCTGGAGCTCGCTGCTCTCTCGGTCGAGTAATTCGGCTCATTCACCACTGGCTGGGGCCCCCGGCGCCACCGCGAACTCAAGTGCGCAGCAACAGGCGGCGATGGCCGGCCACGGCCCCAAGGTCGCACCACTAGAAGGCCGCACAGTGCAGGACTTGGGCGAAGTGTTGCGCTTCGACGGCACCCCGGCTTGGGTCATGGCGCGCTGGCCGCGAGTCAGTTCGGGGCTGGCCGAGCTCGACTTGCAGGGCTATCGCGTGCCACTGGTCACCGGCACTGGCGCTGGCGATCTGGCCGGCTCGCTGACTTACTACTTCGACAAATCGCAGAAGGTCGCATATATCACGTTTCGCGGCACCACTGGCGACCCGCGCAAGCTGGTGGCCCACGTCACGTCGCGATTCAGCTTCGTCGAGCAAAAGACCGAGGACCCTAGCCTCGGCTTGTACCAGGTGAAGTGGAACGGCAAACCGCAGAGCGAACTGCGCATTCGCCCGGTGCCGGTGGTTCGAGCCAATCAGCCGCATGCTCGCTACGAAGTCGACCTGGCGATGCAGCGGCCGTAATTTTGTATCGCGGCGCATCGTGATCGTTTACTTCGACTCGCGCGCCGCCGCTTCCAAACTCTCGACGCGCTGTTCCAATTCACGTATGCGGGCTTCGAGCGCCGCCATTCGCGGGTCAACGGCTTCGCTCGGTGCAATCGTGGGAGCCGGCCGCCGCCGCGACTCGGACGCGATCGGGGCTCGCGCGCGACGCGCAGGCGCGGGGGGCGTATCGGCGGCGGGCGCGGTGAGCGCAAGACTCTTTGTCGATTCCTGGCCTTCGAGCACGAACGTCACGTCGACTTCGCCGCGGGTAACGCCGCGAACGGCGGCGGCGAGTTCCGACGGCGAGTTAATCTTTTGGCCGTCGAGGGCCGTTATCACCGCGCCCAGCGAAATGCCGGCTCGCTGAGCGCTCGACCCGGGTGTGACCGAATTCACCAGCGCGCCGGCCGTGTCGGGAAGATTGTTGCGCTGTTGCGCCTCGGGCGTCACGTCGACAGTCCGCACGCCGATTTTTGGCCCGGCAGCGACCGCGTCGCTGGGGCCCGGCGGTGCCGGCAAGTCCTCGACGGGCCGACCGTTCGGGCGGCGGCCCAGCGTGACCTCGTGCCGCGATTCGGCGCCGCTGCGTTCGACGGTAAACGTCACGTTGCTTCCCGACCCCAATCCGTTTAGCGCGCGGACCATATCGTTCATGGCGCGTACGTTCTGTCCATTGATCGAGGTGATCAGGTCGCCCTTCTCCAACCCGGCCGCCGCCGCGGGTCCGCCGGCAGTGACGCTGAGAATCCGCACACCCTTGCCGGCATCCTGCCGGTCATCGGCGGTCATGCCCAAGTAACCCGACTCGGCACCCTGGGGCGCTGCGGCCGGGGCGGCAGTGCCAGGCGCGTCGAGCTGGCGCCGGAGCAGTTGCTCGACGCGGTCCAATACCTTTTGTTGGGCATGGGCCGCTTTGGCCGCCAGCAACATGCAACAGACTGTAACAGCCGCAATTGATGCAGTTCTCATCGCCACTTCCCCCAATGCCAGTTTGAGTCGCCCGGTTATCTTATCATAAGGTCTCGGGTCGATTGCCAAGAATACCGCTGCCGCCAGGGGGCGTGGCCCCGAATTGGTTGAATAGATCGCTGAACCTGATGAATCGCTCCGCTTCGGATGTCGCGACCATGGGACGTGCCGCTCCGCACGAGCGCGCGGTGGCTCTGTCATTGGTTTTTGCAAATTTGGGGCCAACCGAGCGCGACCGCCGCGTGGCCAACGCGCTCGTCGAACCGGGTGCTGACGATTTATGGGTTGCGCGTCGAGGCGAGCGGGTTGTGGGGGCTATGCGCGCGACGATCCAACCCGGCCGAACGGCGTTCACGACGCCGCCAGGTCTGTCGCCCGGGGAGCCGCAGGCGACAGCACACGCATTGTCGAACGCGGTCGTTCGGCATCTGGAAACGCAAAACGTCCAATTGGCACAGGCGCTGCCAGCAGCGGATCAGGGGCCTGAGGCAGAAGCTCTGCTGTCGACCGGCTTTCGCCATGTCTCGAATTTGTTGTACCAGGTCAGCTTGCGCAGATCATTCCCAGCCGCCGAGTCCGCTGCGATGTTGGAGTTCATTGGGTACACAGAGGCGGAGCATGATCGACTGCGAAGCATCGTCGAGCGGACTTACGAGGGATCGCTCGACTGCCCGGCGGTCGATCGGGTACGCGACGTCGACGACGTGCTGGCCGGCTATCGAGCCACAGGAGCGTTCGATCCAAACCGCTGGCTGATTGTCAATGACGGCGCCGAGGACGTTGGTTGCCTGTTATTGGCTGACTATCCAAGTGAAAATCAATGGGAGTTGGTCTATATGGGGCTGGTCAGTGAGGCTCGAGGTCGCGGGTTGGGCGTTTCGATCGTGCGACACGCGCAGTGGATGGCGCGGCAGGCGGGGCGCAAGCGCCTGGTGCTGGCCGTCGACGCGGACAACGCACCGGCAATCGCCGTGTATGCCGCGTGCGGATTCGTCACCTGGGACCATCGCAGTGTGTTTGTACGAGTGTTTGGAACCGTTTGAACGAGAGGAGCCACAAGAGCTTGATCCTCGTGCGGCGTACGACCCAACAAATTGCGCGCGGACGCGACAGTGCATCGCCGAATTTTCCGTGGTGCGAGGTCGCCATTCGCCGGCGATTCGCAAGTGCTGACCGGCCCACGATTTCCAAGTTTCCTTCGCGCGAGCACGGAGGCGAGCAAACAAATTCTCCACGACCGACAGGTCTCGAACAAAAAGAATTTCTTCGCGCCTCTTTGCCGCTGTCGCCGTGCGATTCGCCACGTTTTTCGCGGCGACTGGTGCAGTCGCCAGAGCGAGAAGGGCGCGCTCGTTGGTGACCGTTTGACAGCACCGCTAGCAGACGTACAATCGGGCGTCTTGGGTGACGACGAACAGCCTGCGACGGCCAGTGCCGTCGAGGGGTAAGGCTTGGTGGCGCGTGTGCCGCACGCTTTGGCGGACACGGTTCGATTTCACGATTGATTGGGTTGCTGGCGATCGAGTTGCGCGCCCGTCAGGATTCACGGGAGTGGTCATGGACGATCATGAAATCGTAACTGCGATTCGCGCTAGGCTGGCGACAAGCGTGGGAAAGGATCGCTTTGACGTATGGTTTGCCACCGGCACCGACTTTGCAATTTGCGGCGAGACGCTGTTGGTCAGCGTGCCGTCGCAATTCTTCAAGGACTGGCTGCGGCGACATTTTCGCAAGGATCTGGAAGCCTCAGCGCTGGAAATTGTCGGCAGGCCACTGGCGCTTGAGTTTTCCGTCGACTCGAGCCTGGCCAGCCAGGCGCCGCCGCAGGCAGCGGCAACCGCCGAGGCGACGGCAACCGATCCAGGCACTGGTGCAACGGGCGCTGCCCAGCACGCGGCTGTGCGATCGGTCGAAGCCCGACCGCCGCGCCGCATGAACGAACTGGCCACGTTCGTCGTCGGCGACTCCAATTGCCTGGCACACAAGGCCGCGCAGCTTACGGCCGAACGCCCCGGCACCTACTCGCCGCTTTTGATCTACGGCCCGACCGGCACCGGCAAGACGCACCTGCTGGAAGGAATTTGCACGCAGTTTCGCAAGCGGCACCCCGGCGCGGCCACTGTCTTTCTTTCGGCCGAGCAGTTTACGACCAATTTTCTCGAAGCATTGCGCGGTAGCGGGTTGCCCAGCTTTCGCCGCAAACATCGGGGACTTGAGTTGTTGGTTGTCGACGACTTGCAGTTCTTCGCCAACAAGCGGGCCACGCTGGTCGAGCTGGTGCACACCACCGACACCCTGCTGCGAGCCGGCCGGCAATTGGTCTTCTCGGCCGATCGGGCGCCACAGGCGCTACGCTCGCTGGGCGACGAGCTGACGGCGCGGCTCTCGGGCGGCATGAGCTGCCGGCTCGAAGCACCCGACTACACAACCCGGCTGGGAATCGTCCGTCAGGTGGCGGTGCGACTGGGGATTCGTGTGCCAGCGGAAGTCGAGACGTTCATTGCTTCGCACTTCACGAGCCAATCGCGCGAGCTGCAAGGGGCGCTCAATCGGCTGCATGCCGCCAGTTTGGCGCATGAGCGGCCGATCACACTGGCACTGGCCGAAGAAGTCTTGCCGGAGTTGATCGATTGTCAGGGGCGCGTTGTCAAGCTGGCCGACATCGATCGGGCCGTGTGCGACGTGTGCGGGCTCGACTCGCAGAGCCTGCAATCCAACTGCAAATCCAAGAACATCAGCCATCCGCGCATGCTGGCCATGTGGCTGGCAAGAAAGCACACGCGCGCTCCGCTCAGTGAAATCGGCGGCTACTTTGGGCGCCGCAGCCACAGCACGGTCATCTCGGCGCAGAAGAAAATCGAGGACTGGATGCGCAGCGCCGCCGGGTCGCAGTGGGCACAGCGCTCGCTGAGCCTCGAAGAAACCATCCGCCGCGTCGAGGAAAACCTGCGGGCGGGATGAGAGCGTCTCATACTAACCCGAAGCGCAAGCGAGGGATTCCCCTTAGCGCACCTCAATGAATCCCTCGCTTGCGCTTCGCGTTAGTGTGACATCGACGTCACACAAACCGCGTCAAACCCGGCTTGGCCACCGTCGGCACGGGAACATTTCCCCACTCGTACTTCGCCGGCGTAAGATCTTCGGTCGAATTGAGGCACTCGTCCCAGGTCAGCGTCTGGCCGGAGTAGCTGACCATGCGGCCCATGATGGCCATCATCGTGCTGCGGGCCATGTACAGGCTGTTGTTGATCGGTCTGGCCGAGCGGATCGCGGCGAACATCGCCTTGTGCTCTTCGTCGTACATGTTCGGCTGGGGACCGCGATAGCGCCAATCGCTCGCTCCCTTGATCACGGCCTTCATCATTTCGGCCGAGCCTTTGGTGCCGATCAGGTGGTCGGAGACGTCCACCGAACAGCCGGGAATCTGCCTGCACTGCGAAAACAGCTTGGCGCCGCTTTCGTATTCATAGACCACTGCAAAGTGGTCGAAAATGTTGCCCCACTGGTCCTCGACGCGCACTTGTCGCCCGCCCAAGCCCGTGGCCCGCAATGGCGGCTGGTCCTTCATGGCCCAGGCGGCCTTGTCGAGGCTGTGGACGTGCTGTTCGACGTTGAAGTCGCCCGAGAGCCACGTGAAGTACAGCCAGTTGCGCAGTTGATACTCCATTTCGCTCCACTCGGGCTTGCGGCCGTGGTGCCACAGCGAGCCGGTGTTGTAGCTGACCTGCATGGTCAGGATGTCGCCGATCGCGCCGTCGTGCACCCGTGCGATCAGCTCTTGCTTCGGTTTTTCGTAGCGATAACACAAGCCCGAGACGATCGTGAGGTTTTTCTTTTTGGCTACCTCGGCGGTGGCCAGCACGCTGCGCACGCCGGGGGCATCGACCGCCACCGGCTTTTCGCAGAACACGTGCTTGCCGGCGTCGACCGCGGCCTTCAAGTGGGCGGGGCGGAAGTGCGGCGGCGTCGCCAGAATCACAACATCAACGTTGGTGGACAGAAGCTTGTCGCAGGCGTCGAAGCCGACAAACGTGTGATCGGGCGCGACGTCGATCCGCTCGGGGTTCGATTCCTTCAAGCGCTGTAGGCTCGACTGCAACCGATCGGCAAAGGCATCGGCCATGGCCACCAGTTTCACCTGCGGGTCGGCCGCAAAGGCATTGCCCACCGCCCCGCTGCCGCGCCCGCCGCAACCGATCAGCCCCAGCCGCAGCACGTCGCTGCCGGCGGCGTGTGCGGTACGACTAACCAGCACATTGGCGGCCATCGCCGTGCCACAGACCGTCGCCGAGCGTTTGAGAAACTCGCGCCGCGACGCAGCGCCGGTGGTCGAAACATGCTCGTCAGCCATGGACGATTTCCTTGTGTACAAGAGTGCAAATTTGGGCGGGTTGGTGTTGGACGTGTAATCCGGGTAGGCGGCTTGATTATAGCAAGGGAACAGGGGAGTCAGTAGACGGTAGACAGGGGGACGAGAGCCTGCCGCCGAACGCTTCACCCGTCAGCATCCCTGACCCGGTGGCCGTTTCCTTACCCCGTCTGCTGTCTACCGTTCCCTGCCCTCTGTAGCTGGCCTCTTTGAGGCCGGCGAATTCAACACGAGG
>CAZUPX010001124.1:0-3792 GCA_964622155.1 uncultured Planctomycetaceae bacterium
GTCGGCCACGTCTCGAACGATCTGGGGACCAAGCTGGCCCATTGCCGCGATGCGTGCCGTCACCGCAGGTCGCTGCTTGCTGGGCAGCCGCATGACGATCGGCGCGCCGCGTTCGGGTGGCAGATGCGAAACCACGAGCGCGATCGTTTGAGGATGCTCGTCGGCCAGAATTTCTGCCAGCGTCTGGACATCGACGTTGTGCAGGAAATGAAATGGCCGCGTCTGCGGCTTGTTCGGCGATTTCGCCGTTGGATCGACGAGCGCATGTTTCGCCGACGCGGAGCGCGCGCGACTCAGCTCGGTGAATTCGCGAATCGTTAAGCGTCGCTGCGCGTCGTTGATCGTGGCCTGGGCTGCTCGATCGGCGAGCACCGCTGCCATCTGCCGTGGCTCCAGACGCGCAACCAGTTCGGCAGCCACTTCCGGCGCAAGGCTCTCCAGAACAATGGCCGCCTTGCGGAGATTAGTTGTCGTTGTTGCCGACATGGGATTGGCCGTTTGCTTTCTGCTGGGCCAACCAAGACTGCAGCACGCCGACGACCGCTCGTGATCGCCGTCGTGGTGTGCGGCGCAACCGTCCCCTGGCGATCGCCGCCGCTGCGACCCCGGCGTGGGGCCTGCCGACGCGTGAATCGACCGCGCAAATCGTAGAGCGAGAAGTGGGGGTTTGCGGCACAGCGCGTCTCCTGGCGGCAGGACTGTTGAGCGACTGCCGTTTATCGGCACGCGGCACTAGGCGGCTTTACCCCAAATTTGCACGCAAGCATTTGCCAAAAAAGGGTGCGGTTATTAGGGGGACGAGAAGCCATCTCACAACTGGCAAATCAACGATTTTTGATGCAAGCGGCCAATTGCGCCTGGTTAGACAAGCTATATTTCCCTGGGCAGTTTCTTAGGATCTGTCGATTACAGGGGCAATCATGGGCAGCACGGTAGTCGAAAACAATGCGCCAGGAAAAGTGATTTACGAGGTGATCGTCGAAGCGCAGAACGCCGCCACCGGCGACCGCCGCGTCGACGTGCGGTTCGCCTTCTTTCGGCCGGTAGCGATCAACTTCGACGACGGGCGCTCGATCTCGGCCTTTACCCGCGAAATCTCCGCCTGGGGCATCGGTCTGGTTCACAACGTCGAGGTTCCCCGTGGCCAAGTCGAGCTGTGCGTCGTAGGGGAACAGGGATTTGCGATTCGAGTGCGCACCGAAATCCTTTGGTGCCAGACTTGCAGCGACCGATGGTTTATCAGCGGCGGTCGGTTTGTCGGACCAGCGAAAGTGGGCAGTTAGTTTTGCGCCGCCTGCGAGTCCGCGCACCAATCGACCGCGCAGCCGACAACGCCGCGCAATCACGAAGATGTTAAATCGCACAGGTTGGGCGTCAGGATCAGCTTTTTCGTTGCGCCAGCGGCTCTGCGAGACAGGTTGAAGCCCGGGAAATCGCATCAACTCCCTGGTGGCGCGACCGTTCTGAAAAATCCTCTGGCGCCGCCCCGTCATGGCTTATGCGCCATAGACTTGTAGTGAGGACTTACTCTCGTTAGCCCGGTATCACGAGATCTAAATCATGCAGCGCGATGTTTTCTGACCGAGACCGGTAGAACGTCCCTTGGCGGAAGGTCACCCGCACGTCACCCCTTGTCTGCGGCGGGAGCAACGGCGCGAGCTGTTGACCACCGCCGAGTTGCCTGCGGATAGGGGGGACGGATAGCAGCCCGTTGAAAGATACCACCCTGGTATTCTTCAACAGGCTGTTAACGTGCTGGCCTCTCGCTGCCAAACGCTCGATCAGCACTTTGGCCTGCGGGCGGTGGCAGTCATTGCCCTTGAAATGATTTATGAATATTAATAATATAGGTACATGAATAAAATCGCTGCGAAGCGCCGTCTGCGGCCCGTGTCCAAGCCGTCCCAGCCCGCCGTCCCAGCCGAATCGGCGCCCGGTGACGCCGTTGTGGCCCAAGCCCGCTCGTTGGACTTGATCTTCATGGGAATTGCACGGCACGTGCTGGTCGATGACGATCCGGCCTCGGAATTGCCTTTGCGGCAGTTGCGCGTTTGTCTGGCGCTTTACGACGAGCCGAGGACCATGTCGGAGTTGAGCCGCGAGTTGCGATTTTCGCTCAGCGCGATGACTCAGATTGCCGATCGCCTGGAGCAAGCAGATCTGGTCACCCGGTGGTTCGAAGATTCCGACCGGCGCGTGCGGCGGTTGCGGCTTACACCCCGGGCTCGCCGCATGCTGCGGCTGCGTGAAGAGGCCCGCATCGGTCGTATCGCGTCTGTGCTCGATCGCATGCCCTCGGCGGCGCGCGAGGACGCCCTGACGGTCCTCGACTCGCTACGATGTGCGGCGTCTTCCGTCGGGACCATGGGCAATCCACAGCACCCCGGCGCATCGTCGGTGACCGAATACGAACCGAATTAAGGCAAACAAGACGAAACTAAAAGCCCGCCGGATGCGTAACACTTTGATGAAGTTGGCTCTGCAACCTCTCAACTGCCTTGTCCCGTGACGCTACGCAGCCGCCCAGTCCGCACCTTGACCCTCCGCACCTGCTCACCCAACCGACGATGACAATGAAACTTGCTGGCATTGTGCTGGTGATCGCCGCGGTCTCCGGCGGCGTTGTCTATTACACGGGCTATTTGAAAGCCGCGCCCGCCACGAACTTTCGCACCGCGACGGTTCAGAAGGGTGAGCTGCGAATCGAAATCAAGGCCAACGGCACGCTCGAGCCGGAAGAGGTGGTGGACGTCGGCGCGCAGGTGATGGGACGCATCCAAGAGCTTGGTGAAGATCCGCGTGCGGCGACCGATCCGGCCTACCGGGGGAAGCGAGTCGACTATTGCTCCGACGTCGAAGAGGGAACCATCCTGGCCCAGATCGATCCATCACTCTACAAGGCGACGAAGGACCAGGCCGACGCCTCGGTCAAGCGGGCCGAAGCCGACCTGTTGCAGATGAAAGCCAAGGTCGTGCAGACCGAAGCCGAATGGAACCGCGCCCAGCGACTGAGCGAGATGAAGCTCACCAGCATCTCCGGTCTGGGCGCGAACCCCAACCCGACGGGCGGCCAGACCACGATCAAGGGAATTTCGGATAGCGACTTCGTGCTGGCCAAGGCCAACTTCGAGGTGGCCAAGGCCAACGCCGAGGTGGGCTGGGCGGCCGTCGAACAGCAAAAAGCGATCCTCGCCTCGGCCCAGAAGAACCTCGAATACACCACCATCAGCTCACCGGTCAAAGGCACGATCATCGACCGCCGCGTCAATATCGGCCAGACCGTGGTGGCCAGCCTCAATGCGCCTAGCATGTTTCTGATCGCCAAGGACCTGCGGCGGATGGAAATCTGGACCTCGGTCAACGAGGCCGACATCGGCCGGTTGAAAGTGGGCATTCCGGTTCGATTCTCGGTTGACGCCTACCCTGGCGAGTTTTTCAAAGGCACGGTCCGCCAGATCCGGCTCAACGCTTCGATGACCTCGAACGTGGTCCTGTACACGGTGGTGGTCACCGCCGGCAACGACGACCTGCGGCTGCTTCCCTACCTCACCGCCGACGTGCGATTTGAGGTCGGTAAGCATGAAGACGTGCTGCTGGTACCCAATGCCGCCCTGCGGTACACGCCGCGCCCGGAGCTCGAAGAGCAATCGTCCGACGAGGTCGACTCTCCGAACGGCAATAACGACACGAGCGCAGCGAGCGCCGACACGCGGAAGACGGTCTGGATTCGAAGAGGCCAGCTCGTCTCGCCCGTCGAGGGCGAGATCGGAGCAACCGACGGTTCCCTGACCG
>CAZUPX010001125.1:0-2089 GCA_964622155.1 uncultured Planctomycetaceae bacterium
GATCTGGCAACCGACGGCTATGGCCGCGTCCATCTTCCATTTTGCGACTGGGCGCTGCTGCTAGTCGACGAATGCCGTGAGGGCCGCGATCTCTTCGCAAACCAGACGCTCGTGCTGCGTCTCGACGAGCGCGAGGCGCGCTGGTCGCTGCCCGGGCAACCTTTTCGCACACTGGTACGCATGCCGCGACACGTATTCGACGCCATGTTTGTAGACAACCGCGACGTCGCTGGCAGCGGTGGCATCGACTTTTGCACCGGACCGCCATGGGTACGGTTCGAACGCGCGTCGCGATTGGGCCGCACGCGGATCCGCTTCGAGCCGATCGCCGGCGACGCTCCGGCCGCGCACGCCGAGACGACCGGCGCCATCGTTGCGGCATTAGTCGAGGCGATGGAGCGGAACGCCCCGCACATCCACGACCAACTGTGCCAGTGCATCCGCACGATTCACGGCTTTGAGCTGCCGGCGTATGGGTGCGGACAAATCGCCTCGTTCTCGGTGCCCACCTGTCCGGGCGTGATCGGCTTCAACGTGCAATACACTCCCAACGATGAGCCGCAACTCAGTCCCTACTCGTTCATGTGGCTGGGACACGAGCTGGGCCACACAATGCACTACCTGATCGATGACGTGGCCTACGCGCACGGCTGGTGGTTTTTGGAAAATCCCGGCGAATTGACGCCCGTCATACGCCGCTACGGCCGCAGCCTGACTGTTCGAACACTGTTTCAGGTTCCGTACGTCCACTTGTTCGAGTGGTGGCTGCTGATGCACTTTCACGAGCGCGGGTTTGCCGGCCTCCCCTGGAAGATTCTCGACGACACGGTTGCCGTCGGAGAGGACCTGCGCGCTGAGATCAATGGGGCGTTCGATTTAATCGACCAGCACGCGCGTCTCACCGCGACCGGTCGCGCGGTGATCGGTCGGCTGCGGGAGCTGGTGGCCGAGGCCGAATCCAATTGGCGGCGGCTGTCGTTTGCAACCGCGGGCAAGGCGGCCGGTCGGCGAAGGCGAAAAATGGGGTAGGGCACGCGTACAGTTTTGTTGTCTGCTTACAGCTTGCTACAAGCGGTTTCAATACCTGTCTGTGGCTGGCCTCTATTAGGCCGGTGTTCAGGATTCTCCGGGGTTAAAGACGGCTACAGGTTTTGAAACCAGGTGTAAACGTTCATCGCGATGTTGTCGACCTGCGTCGTCGCGCGACAGCCCACAAGCCGAGCAGACCTGTCGCCGCCAGGATCATTGTGCTCGGTTCGGGCACCGGGTTGTACGTGTAGAGGACATGGACCGAGCCTCCCCAGGAAAACCCTTCATTCCCGGGCGATGTTCCGATCGCTGGGGTATCCAGCGTCGTGTTCCCGGAATAGACCCAGCTCATCGGAAACGTGCCGACTCCGGTCAATGTATTGAAGTAGGCGCCCGAAGTGAGCGTCAGATTTGCATAATTCGCATCGAAATCATTGGAACCTATCTGGTCGTCGTAAGTGCCGATGAAGCCGACGGCGAGGTTTCCCATGGGCTGCCCGTCGACATCCGCCGGCCCGGACAGATTGAACGTCGAGGTGCCAATCTGGTTGACCGTGGCCACCCAGGTGCCCGTGATGGAGCTGGCGAACTCAAAATCCGCTTGGATCAAGGTGCCCAGCCCTCCGTTGAATCGCGGGACCGGCGCCGTCATGGTGCCCGAAATGGGCGTCGTGAGTGCGAAAGCAAATTGTTGGCCGCCACCCGACGCGCCTGTCTGGTAGAAAACGGTTGCCGATTGCGCCACCTGGGCCACCAACGCGTTGAGCAGCATGCCCGTGAGCATAGCGAACAGTCGCGTCGTTGTGAGACTTTGATTGGTGCGGTTCATTAGCGTTCTCGCCTTGTCAGTGAACTGCAATCGATCGGCAGGTGTACGAAGAGTTCCCCGGCCTTCGGCCGCGCGCGATCAGCGTCCCACCATGCCATTCATGGCAAGTATTATAGCAACTCGAATCGCGGACCGCGCCCAGAAGACAGCGGATTTTTCATGCTTTTGGCCCCGGCCGTCTCCGGCCGGCACGTCGAATGGCTCCGGCGTGAGAAGCAGGCTGGAGGCTGT
>CAZUPX010001126.1:0-2110 GCA_964622155.1 uncultured Planctomycetaceae bacterium
CAACCCCCCCCTCATCTTCAGGTTGACCTTTCAAGTCGCCCCCAGCCCGCTGGGCGTCCCTGTCACGATTTCGCGGAGCAGGGTTGTGTCTCGTCCGGCAGCAACGCCAGGACGGGCACTATCGAGCATGTCCAGGAGGAACGCAGCGACTTGTTGGCTTTTACTGGCTTCAGTCAACGCCTTCTTCTCATTGGCCTGGGCCTGTTTGCGTTGTCGCTCTGCTTCGGTCCGCTGCTCGGCCTCTGCCGTGCGCGCGTCGTCGGCTGCTCGGCGAGCCTCGACCTCCGTGGCTAAACGCGCGTCGGCCAGGCTTTCGGCCCGCGTGGCGCGGATGGCTTGCCACGTGCTGACCACCGTGCCGAGCACCAATGCACCGGAAACCAGCAGCACCATGATGAGGGCCACGCGGTTCCGCCGCGCGAACTTGCGAAACCGGTAGCCGGCGGAAGGCGGACAGGCCTCGACCGGCTGGTCGCCGAGATGACGCAACACGTCGGCGGCGAAGTTGCCGGCCGTGTCGTAGCGCCGCGTGCGGTCCTTTTCCAGGGCCTTCATCACGATCCAGTCGAGGTCGCCGGCGACGAGTTGGCTCAGCCGGTGGGCATCCACCTTCCGATGGGCGGCCGTGGCCGTGCGGGCCTCGTCCAGCGTGCTGATCCGCGTGCTGGGCTTGGGCGGCTCTTCCTCGCGGATGATGCGGCGGATTTCGTCGAACGCCGCCGCGCGCATTCTCGCTCGGTCGAACGGCGTCGTGCCGGTCAATAGTTCGTAGAGCAACACGCCCAGTGAATAGATGTCCGAGCGGGTGTCGATGTCGAGGCTGGTCATTTCCGCCTGCTCGGGGCTCATGTAGAGCGGCGTGCCAACCATCTGGGCGAAGGCAGTGAACAGCGTCTTTTCGGTGAGCTGCTGGCCCGTCGCCTTGGCCACGCCGAAGTCGATCACCTTGGGAACAGGCCGGCCGTCGTTGAGAGTCACCAGTACGTTCGACGGTTTGAGGTCGCGATGGATGATTCCCTTCTGGTGCGCGTGCTGCACGGCGTGGCACACCTGCACGAACAGTTCCAGCCGCTCGTGGACGGGCAGGTTGTTCTGGTCGCAATACTCGGTGATCGGGATGCCGCGGACCAGCTCCATGACGAAGTACGGTCGGCCCGAGTCCGTCGCGCCGGCGTCGAGCACGCGCGCGATGTTCGAGTGGTCCATCAAGGCCAAGGCCTGCCGCTCGGCCTCGAAGCGGGCAATCACCTGTTTGGTGTCCATGCCCGTCTTGATGACCTTGAGCGCGACGCGGCGGCGGACCGGCGCTTGCTGGTCGGCCATGTAGACCACGCCCATGCCCCCTTCGCCGATCTGCTCCAGGAGCTTGTAGGGACCAATGAGCGTGCCGGGCCGCTCGGCCAGCGGCGGCTCGGTGGGAGACAGGTCGACGGTGGCGCCGAACTCGGCCGCCGCCTCTTGCAGGAAGCTGTCCGGATTGTCGTGGGCCTTGAGCAGGGCTTCGACCCGGACGCGGAGGATGGCGTTGCCGCTGGTGGCCTCGTCCAAGAAGGCGGCCCGCTCGGCCGGCGGCTTCTCGACGGCAGCCAGGAAGATCGACTTGACGTTGTTTGGATCGACCATGTGGGCATCTTTCCCTTCGGTTGCATGCACTTAACATGCTATGCGACGTTTGTGCCGGATTGTCTCACGAAATCGAAGAGGATTTTTAAATCGCTGTCGAGTCGCCCTCGATCTCGCAGCGGAGCCAGGCCCGCGCGTAATTCCAGTGGCGATAGGCCGTGGCACGCGAAAAGCCGAGCAGCTCGGCTGCCTGCTCGATCGACAGGCCGGTAAAAACGCGGAGCTTCACCAATTGTGCCGCCGTCGGGTCTTCCAAGGCCAGCTTGGTCAGGGCCCCATCCAATGCGAGCAGTTCGTCGGGCGAGTCGTGGATGGCCAGATCCTGATCCAGCAAATCAACTCGTTGCCGGTCGCCGCCGTGCTTCAGCCGTTGCTTGCGGCGCGCGTTTTCGATCAGAATCCGCCGCATGGCCTCGGCCGCAGCCGCGAAGAAGTGCCCCCGGCTGTCCCAGTGTTGCTGCTCGTTGCGGTCCTGGCCAGCAAACAG
>CAZUPX010001127.1:0-1512 GCA_964622155.1 uncultured Planctomycetaceae bacterium
CGAGCACGCGCACCCGATCGCCCCGCGCCGCCAGAGCGTCGACAATATGCGACCCGATAAAGCCCGCACCGCCGGTCACCAAAAACGTACGCATTTCAGTCCCTCGTGGTCGTGAAGCCGGATGTCGTTTCAAGAACCCTCAATTCTAGTGCGCACTTCCGTCGTGCCCAGGGACTGCGTCACTGGCTCTTCATAACTGTAGCTGGCCTCTGTAAGGCCGGACCTGGTCACCGACCCGACTGCGCCAATAATCGGCTCAGTCGCCCACCACGATGCAGCCCAGTACGCTGGCACCACTGGCACGCAGCTCGCCCAGGGCCTCGCTGGCCGCCTGGCGCCGGCTATGCGGCCTGGAAATAACGAAATACGTGGCATCGCACCGTGCCGCCAGCCACGTCGTCTCGGGCTCGTGAGCGTCGCTTACGCCGATCAGTACCGCGCGGTACCTTGGCCGCAGCGCGTGCCAGCCAAAGCCCGGCCGGTCTAACGATGGGATTTCGCTGGCCCCGCACGGCGCGAAATCGATGTGCGACGTGCCGGTCGGGTGTATCACGTCAGGCCAGGTGGCCATGCCGAGCATCACCTCGATCATGCCGGGCCCGATGACGCCCACCATTTGTGAGAGTGTACCGCCGCGCAGCTCTCCATCGACTACCAGCACATCGCCGTCCGATTGCAGCGAAAAGGCCTGCGCCAACTGCGTCAGCGAGAAGAGCTGGCCGCCATGATGATCGGAGCTAACGAACAACAGAATGTTGCAGTAGCTTTCAGCCAACTGGCCGCTGATGCGTCCGGCCAGGTCGAGGTAACAATCGCCCACCACCGCAGCCGTAGGCAGCAAACAGGTGCTGCTAGCCGCAACTGGCGGTAAGCCAGCGGCCGGCGCTTCGCGAGCGGCAACAAGTTGGTCGGTGGCCAACGGGACGGCGGCCCCGGGATGGCGGATCGTCGGCTCGTGATACATCGCGCGCAACACGGGCCCGGTCCCGACCTGCTGTCGGCTCTCCAGCGTTTTGAGAGCTTCAAGCACCCGACTCATCCGGCCGACCTCCGTGCGATTTGCTGGCGAGGTTAGTCGCGCCGCAACTTGGCAAACAACTGGCGATACTCACGCTTGCGTCCCAGCGGCGCGTGGGCGGAAGGCGCTCGATCGACGATGATCGACCGCGGTTTTTCGTCCTCGACCACAAGAATCTGGCAATCCGTAAGCAGGTTTGACGCGCCGCGTGCCAGCGACACTTGCTTGAGGTGCCCTCGGTCGAACGACTGCCTCCAGGACCCTCGATCGCCCGGTTCGGCGGTTTTGTTCGTTGCCGTCGCGGGCGTTGTCACCTCCGACACCGCGGTCGACCCGCTCGCATCGTTCACCGAAACGTCGCCCGAATCGCCGACTCCCGACGTCATTCGCGTGGAATGAGGAGTCGGTACGGCCGCGGAGTGGTCGTCCTGCGAGATGCACTCTTCGACGAGCGCGGGGGGACCTGCGAGAGGGCCCAGGCGAACGCTGCCTCC
>CAZUPX010001128.1:0-2651 GCA_964622155.1 uncultured Planctomycetaceae bacterium
TCTGCGGCAGGCCGTGCAGCTCGACCCCAACTGTGCCGAGGCGCATAGCAGCCTGGCCGGTGTATTGGCCGACGTGCGTCAGTTTGATGAGGCAGCAGCTTTCGGTCGACGCGCGGTAGAGCTGAGGCCCGATCGTGCTGAGGCGCACTATAACCTTGCCTTGGCATTGGCGGGCCAGGGCAAGCTCGACGAGGCGGCGGCCGGCTTCCAGAGAGCCGTGCAACTGGCGCCTCACTTCGCCGAAGCACATGCCAATCTCGGCGCGGCGCTCGGCGATCTGGGTCGGTTCTCCGAGGCGGTGGTCAGTTGTCGGCGAGCCCTGGAGTTGAAACCCGACGACGTCGAGGTTTACGCGAATCTGGCGATTGTGTTCAATCTGCAAAGCCGAGTCACCGAAGCGCAAGATTGCTACGCGCACGCTTTGCGGCTTCGCCCCGAAGTGGATATCTGGCGATTGAACGCCGCGACTCTTTGCCCGGCGGTCTTTCGCGACAACAACCAGATCGACGCCTATCGCAGCCGCCTGCTGGAGGACCTGGAGCGCTTCGCCGCCAACCCATTCCGCTGCGACATCGGCACGCTGCACGCATCCGGCTGCATGCTTCCGTTCAACCTTCAGTTCCACGGTCGCGATGATCGTCCCATCCGTGAAGCCTACGCTCGAATCTTCCGCGATTGCTTTCCCCAAGCAACTCCCAGGGGATCAGGGGGACATCGCCGAATTGGTTTTGTGGTAACCAATCGTCATGAAGGGCTGTTCGCCAGATCCATGGCAGGGATATTGGCGCGGCTACCACGAGGCCAGTTTGAACTGGTTGTCGTTTGTTCGCGCCGCGGCGCCGCAAGGCTGCGCGTCGCAATCCGCAACGATCAGCTAGTCTATCTGGCACTGCCCAATCGCTTGGACGAATTGATCAGCGGGATCCGCGAAGCCCATTTCGACGTGCTCCATCACTGGGAAGTTGGAACCGACAGCGCAAATTATTTCTTGCCGCACGCACGCTTAGCGCCCGTGCAGTGCACCTCCTGGGGCATCCAAGTCACCTCGGGCATATCACCGATGGACTACTACTTGTCGAGCAGCCTGGTAGAGCCCGCGGGAGCGCAGGCGCACTATACGGAGAAGCTTGTGCTGGCGAGCACGCTGTTGACCTGGCAAGATCGCGTGGTGGCGCCGTCAGGCGGCAAGACGCGAGAAGATTTTGGCATCGCCGCCGATGCCCACTTGTATCTCTGCGCCCAGCAACTGGGCAAGTTTCACCCGGACTTCGATCCCATCTTGGCCGACATTCTTCGGCGGGACGCGAAGGGTGTCATCGTCATCGTTGACGATCAACACGGAGGATTCATCGGCGGACAGCTCCGCGAGCGCTTTCGTGAGACTTTGCCGGACGTCATGGACAGGATCGTTTTTGTCCCGTTCCAGCCGACCAGGGACTATCTCAGTCTTGTCGCGGCCGCCGACGTGTTGCTCGATCCGTTGCACTTCTGCGGGGTCAACACCACCTACGACGGGTTTTCGCTGGAAAAACCTATCGTCACCCTACCCTCACAATTCCATCGGGGGCGGTACACGGCGGCTTGCTACAACAAGATGGGCATTGATGACTGTGTGGCTTCCAGCTCTGGGCAGTACGTCGACCTTGCAGTCGCGCTGGGCACGGATCCGACGCGGCGCAAAGCGGTAGCCGGCAGGATTCGCGAAGCAAGTTCCGCGTTGTTCCGCGATTTGCAAGCCGTGCAAGAGCACGAGCGCATTTTTGAAGCCCTGATCGAGGAAGCTTGCACGCGCGGTGCTTGACCGGCTGCGTGCATACGTCCGGCGACCGAGGAATAAATCGCAGCTCAGGCACGCTGTGCCTGACAGAGCCTCGCGTTGCGTACGGCGGTCAGACATGGAATGCCTGGTCTGCATCTTGCTCGCCGCGGCGCGCGTTTATCTGCGCCCACCGTGTCCGCCGCCGCTGTTCCCGCCACTACCACCACCATTACCGTTACCGCCGCCACTGTTGCCACCGCCATTACCGTTACCACCGCCGCTGCTACCGCTCCCACCTCCACTACCGCTGCTACCCCTGCCGCCTCCACCATCGCTGCTACCGCTGCCGCCTCCACCACTGTTGCTACCGCTGCCGCCGCTGATCGAAGCCGAGGCGTTGTCCAATGCCGTTTTGGTGTTCGAGCCCAAGGTGGTGATCGCGCTCATGCACACAGCGGCAATCAGAGACAACGACAAAGCGTATTCAACCGCGGTTGGGCCGTCTTCGCATCTAAGGAGATGGTGCAATTTCTTGACAGACTTTTGCATAGAACCCTCGGGGCTCGCGGCCGGGTGGCATTTTGTCCGTTGCACCGACTGGTGCTGGAAGTGAAAGGCGCTTTCGACGTGAACGCGCGTCCGAGCACGGGCACTACGTCATAACTTGTGGAAGTTTAGGCCGTCCGTTCGCGTAGTCAAACCGCGCAGCTTTGACAATCTGTGCAAAGCAATCGGCCGGTGGTGGAATTCTAGCGGCAATTCCGCTTGGCGCATCTCGCTTAAACGGCGGCCTCACCGGAGCGATCCGCAACTTCGAAACAATCCGTTTTGAGCGCGGTCAAACTCCCCGCCGATTTGCTCGCAGTAGTTCAGTAGTTCATCTGAAACTGCA
>CAZUPX010001129.1:0-1916 GCA_964622155.1 uncultured Planctomycetaceae bacterium
GGGAGTTCCGCTGGTTGATGGGGGAACCGTCTATCTGCCGCGCCTGCTCGGCTGGGGCGCCGCGCTGCCGCTGATCATCACCGGCCAGCGGATCACGGCGCAGCGGGCCTACGAGATCGGCCTCGTGTGGGAGCTTGTTCCGCAGGGAGGGGGGATGGAGCGCGCGATGTCGATGGCACGGCAGATTTGCGAGCAGCCGCGCGACGCCATGCTGGCCGATCTGCATTCTGCGCTGCACGGCTGGCATCTGCCATTGGACGCCGCGCTGGACGTGGAGGCCCAGAACCTTCAGCCTGTGATGCAAAGCGAAAGCACCCGCCGCGGGGTCGAGGCGTTTCAACAGGGTAAACGGTTCTGGTTCACGTGAGCCGCCGTCTCATAACTACACCACCTTCTCCGCGCGAAACTTCGCAATCTCGCCGGGCATGAAGCCCAACTCGGACAGAACCTCGTCGGTGTGCTCGCCGATGGTTGGCGCGCGGTGGCGAATCTGACCAGGCGTTTCGCTCAGCCGCACGGCCGGTGATGCGAGCGGAACCGGCTTCGGCGCGCCGGGAAAACCGACCTCCTCGAAAAGGCCGCGGGCACGTACCTGCGGGTCGCTGGTCATCTCATCCAACTCATACACCGGTCCGCAGGGAATCCGCGCGGCATCGAGCTCGGCGATCGCTTGTTGGCGCGTGCGCGCTGCGCACCAGGCGATCATTACCTCGTTGATCAGCGCGGCGTGGTTGGCACGCGTGATGTCGTCCGTGCAGCGCGGATCGTCGAGCAAATCTTCGCGGCCGACCAGCCGCGCCCAGCGGCGAAACATTGGCGTGCCAATCGTGGGGACGAGAATCCACCCGTCGCGCGTCTGGTAGGCGTCGCTGGGGGCGGCGTGGAAGCTGGTGTTGTTTTGCCGCGTGCGACGAATGTCGGACACGGCGTGCTCGATCATGTAGGGGGTCATGAACATGGCGCCGGTCGCTAACAGCGAAGCGTCGATCAACTGTCCGCGGCCCGTCTGGGCGCGATGATACAAGGCCGCCAGTGCTCCGAAGGCGGCGTGCAACGCCGTGCCGTAATCGGCCCAGGCCACGATCGATCGCGTGGGAGTGTCGGGCGGTCCGGTGAGGCTCATCGCGCCGCTCATGGCCTGCGCCACGCCGTCGAATCCCACCCGGTCGCGATACGGACCCTCGGGCCCAAACGCCGAGGCCATTACCAGGATGATGTCGTCCTTAATCGCGCGTAGCGACTCGTAGTCCAGTCGCAGCTTACGCATGACGTCGATCGGCAGGTTGGCAACGACGACGTCAGCACCGCGAACAAGCCGCGCGACAATCTCACCAGCCAGCGGATGGTCCGGGTCGAGAGTCATGCCGCGCTTATTGCGGTTGAGATTGAGAAACCAGCCCCCCTCGCCGCTCGATGCCACCGGACCAAGCCAGCGGTCTTCGCCCCCTTCGCGCCGCTCGATGCGAATCACGGCGGCGCCGAAGTCGGCCAGCATCATGGCCGCGTATGGCCCGGCGATGAATCGGCCAAAATCGAGAACGCGAATTCCCTCGAGCAATCGTGTCACGTGCTTGACCTGCGATGAGGGTGCGTCATTCGAACCGCAGCGAGAACAACTCGGCGTGGTCCAGGATGAAGCGGATGCGGATCGGCTTGCCGGCCAACTGGCTGACGTCCGAATTGTCCGACCAGGCGACAACATGGGAGGCGTGGTCGCCGCGGAGTTGTCCGGAGTCGGCGGTGAACGGAGCGATCGGCATGCCCTGCTCGTCCTGCAGCTCGACGCGGATCGAGCCCGCAGATGCCGTGCGGTAGTTGAGCACCAGTTGCTTGCCCGAGAAGATCAGCGGCCGCGTGAGACCTTCTCCGGGGGCTGACTGCTCGGTGCCTTTGCTGGTCAGCGCCACCAGGCCGTC
>CAZUPX010001130.1:0-3738 GCA_964622155.1 uncultured Planctomycetaceae bacterium
TCGATGCCGAGCTGCACGCGCTGGTGCGCGAAATGTTCGACGTGATGTACGCGGCCGAGGGGGTCGGGCTGGCCGCCAACCAGGTTGACCTGCCCTATCGCCTGTTCGTCATCAACTTGCAATCCGACCCGGCCGTCAAGGACCAGGAGTTCGTATTCATCAACCCGGTGCTCAACGACCGCAAAGGCAACAGCGAAGCGCAAGAGGGCTGCCTGAGCCTGCCCGGCTTGTACGGCGACGTGCGGCGCAGCGAGCAGGTGGTGGTCAACGCCTTCAACCTGGCCGGGCAGGAGCTCACGCTGGAGCTGGACGGGCTGTTTGCCCGAGCGGTGCAGCACGAGCTTGACCACCTGGACGGCATCCTGTTCATCGATCGCCTGAGCCCCACGCGCGGGCTGGAGATTAGAGATACACTTGCCGACTTCGACGCCCAATTTGCCGGCCAGCAGCAGCGCGGCGAGATACCCGACGAGCAAGCGATCGCCAAGCGGTTGGCCGAATTGGAAAAATTGCGAAGTTGAGAGTAGTGGCCAGTGATCAGTGATCAGTGGTCAGTATCAAGAAGAGTACGTCGGAGAATCGAGGCATTGCACATTCTTCGTCACTGACCACTAACCCCTGATCACTGACCACTATTCCATGCGTCTTCTCATGATGGGCACTGGTCCGTTTGCGGTGCCGACGCTGCGGCGACTCTCTGAAGCGCACCACGAGGTCCTGGCGCTGGTCACGCGTCCGCCGCGATCCCTGCACGGCAAAAGCGCGGCCGAGGCCAATCCGATGCGCGAGCTGGCCGAAGCACGCGGCATGCGAGTGCACGCGCCGGAGGACGTCAACGCCCCGGCAGCCCGCGCCGTGCTGGCCAGCTATCGGGCCGACTTGTTCGTGGTCTGCGACTACGGACAAATCCTGTCGCGCGACGTGCTGGAGATTCCTCGCTTCGGCGGGATCAACCTGCACGCGTCGCTGTTGCCCAAGTATCGCGGGGCGGCGCCGATCAATTGGGCCATCTATCATGGCGAGACCGAAACGGGCGTGACGGTCATTCACATGACCGCGCGGCTTGACGCGGGACCGGCGATCGAGCAAGTCGAAACACCGATCGGTCCGGAAGAGACCGCCGCCGAGTTGGAACCGCGCCTGGCTGAGTTGGGTTCGCCGGCGGTACTGGCGGCGATCGAAGCCCTCGAATCCGGAACGGCCCAAGCGATTCCACAAAACCAAGCCCAGGCCACGCGAGCGCCGCGGCTGACGAAGGCTCACGGCCAGGTCAATTGGACGCGGACGGCCGTGGAAATCAAGAATCAGGTCCGGGCGCTAGCGCCGTGGCCCAAGACCTATACATTCTGGCATCGCCCAAGCGGCGAGCCGCTGCGGCTGATTCTGGAGAAAGTTCACGTCGAGCAGATCACCGAGTCCGCCGCGCCGGGGACGATTCTCGAATCGCCCGCGGGACTCCTTTTGGTCGCCACAGGTGGCGATGCACTGGCGATCGACCTCGTTCAGCCGGCCGGCAAGCGGATCATGTCGAGCGCCGAATTCTTGCGTGGCTACGGTGTGCGCCCCGGCGAACGTTTTGGGGCGTAGTGGACGAAGCCGGTCTTAGTATTGTCAAATGGCTCTTTTCAATGCGCCTTGAAAAGTGAAGGTGCGGTTCCAGTCGGGGGTGAAGCATCGAGAGCCGAACAGTCTTGCGCTGGCACCGCGACCGGTCCTATGATTGACGAGCATTATGCAACTGACAGCGACAGATTGTCGGTGTCCGAATGCAGCCGCAACGCGGCGACCTGCAATAGCCAGGGGCGCAGCCCCTGGGATCGGCGACAAAAGTGCGATTCAAGCCCCAAAGGGGCGCTCTGAGGGCGCCCCGTTGGGGCTCTCAGAGCGTTTTTTTTGAACACCCAGTCCAGGGGCGATGCCCCTGGCTATTACAGGTTGGGCCTACGGCCCACAAGACTCAAGTGCATAACAACGGCTACAACGCCGCGCCAGTCCTTGCATAATGGTGTAACGCCATGAGCCAAGGCCCTCATCCTCGTCTGCGCTGGTTCCAATTCAGTCTTGCGCGGGCGGCGTGCGCCGTCACGCTCGCCGCTACGTCTTTCGGAACATTCCGATGGTTGTTCACTTCCAACGGTAGCCCTCACAGGCTTTGGTGGTTCCTTTGCGGTTACGTACTTGCTGTAAGTTGTGCACTGGCGGCTATCGGAGTGCTCTTTGGGCGCCTTGGTGTGATGCTTGGCTTCTTGGCGGGCGTCTGCGTAGGAGGATGGCTCTGCTGGAAGGTCTTTACCGTCGGACTGTGAAATCCTTGTTTGAAACTGACCCGCTGTCCGGCTCGTGACATTTCTTGCCAGCCGCATGACCACCCGGTAGATTGGCCGACGGGTTCAGTTGGCCGGGCACGCTCGTTTCTTAACGATACTCCGGGGAGACTCTGATGACTGTTGTCGATGGCGGTACGCTCGTGGGGCGGATATTGGGCGAGCAAAAGGTCAAGTACCTGTTTGCGATCAACGGCGGCCACACGTTTCCGATTCTCGCGAACCTGCGCGAGCACGGCATCAAGCTGATCCACATGCGGCACGAGCAGGCCACGGCCTATGCGGCCGACGGTTGGGCACGTACCACTGGCACGCCCGGCGTGTGCTGCGTGACGGCCGGCTGCGGCTTGACTAACGCAGTCACCGGGTTGTGCGTGGCCGGGCTGACCGGCAGCGCCGTGGTGTGTCTCTCGGGCCAGCACCCCTTCGGCGAAGATGGGTTGGGCTCGTTTCAGGAGGCATACGGTTCCGATGTATGTCGCACGTTCAGCAAGTTCACGCACCGCGTCCTCGATTGGTATCGCATCTCGTTCGACGTGCGGCAAGCGTTTCGGCAGGCCATGGCGCCGCCGCAGGGTGTCTCGCTGCTCGAGATTCCCACTAATATCCTGTACCACCAGGACGAAGAGACCGACCAGGTGCCGGGCGCGAAGGTCTATAGCCCCGACGAGCTGCGCTCGCAGGCCGATCCGCGGGCGATCGAGCGAGTTGTGGAGATGCTCGCCCGAGCGGAGCGGCCGCTATTGGCCGGGGGCGATGGCGTGTTCTGGTCGGACGCGGCCGCGGAGCTGGCCGAGCTGGCGGAGCTTTCGCGCACTCCGGTCTATACGCGCCGCGCGGCGCACGGAGCGCTGCCGGAAGATCGCGATCTGGCGATTCAAGGGGCCTGGAAAAAACCATTTACCGGCCTCGCCGACCTGGTGATCGCCGTGGGCTTTCGTTTTTGGAGCGGCGAGAAGTTCGGCCAGCCGCCGACCTGGACCGACAAGGCACGCTACGTGCAAATCGACTCCACGCCCACGCGCGTCGGCTGGCAGGTGCCGGCCGAGGTGGCGGTGGTCGGCGATCCAAAGCTCGTGCTGCGGCAACTGATCGACGCGGTCAAGGCGCGGAAGGCCGAGTTTGGCTCAGGCAAGAACTCGACCTGGCTGGGCGAAGTGGCCACCGCCCGCGAGACGTTTCGCAAAATGGTCCGCGACCGCACCGAAAAAGTCCGCAACGAGGTGCCGATCCATCCCGACCGCCTGATCGGCGACCTGGTGAGCGTGGTCGACAAGGACGCCACGATCGTGATCGACAGCTTTACGCTCTCGGGCTACATCAGCCATTGGTGGACGGCGCGTTTTCCGGGTCAGATCGTCGACGCCGGCCCTCTCGCCCCGGTGGGGCACGGCATCGGCATGGCGATCGGCGC
>CAZUPX010001131.1:0-8023 GCA_964622155.1 uncultured Planctomycetaceae bacterium
GGCGCCGGGCGACGTGCGTGACGCCGGCAAAGCCTCACCTCCCATCTCGCCGGCCGCCGGGCTCGCTGTGAGTGAGATGAATAAAGATCAGGTCGTAATCCTGCGGGCTCTGATCAATGAGTACGCACGTAATCTGCCGGCCGACGTTGTCGAAAAACGGCTTGCGCAGATCGAAAGCGAAGGCTACGACGGAATCAAGTTTTCATGGCAAGGGGCCGACAAGCAAGGCGTGGGGCACGACTATCGCATTCAGGGCCGCACGTTCCTGATCGAGTTCAACAATACGCAGCCCGACTCGGCCGGCAACGTGGCCAATCACATCCACAGCGTATGGCACGACCTGGCCGGCAATTTCGCGATACCGGTAAAGGCGGAGTAGGACGCCCGGCATTCAAACCAGCGCTTCTTCAGCAGTCTCATCCAGCACCAGGTCGACCGCCGCGGCATCGAGGTCACTGTCGCTTGCGGCTTCTTGTGCATCCGAATCCGGCGACTGCATTAGCGAGCGCGCAGGGCTGGACTCCGTTGCGGCGTCGGTTGCATCGTCCGGCGGCGGCGGCGATGCGACAACGATATTTTGCACGGCGAAGCTCGGCGCCGCAGCAGAATACAGTCCGGTGTTCAAGTCCGCGCTAGCTCCAACAATCGCGCTAGTCACGGCGGCCGAGTTCGATAAAGCCGCCGCGCTTGAGCTGTCGACCGGGAACGGCCACGGGAAGAGAGGCAAGTTTGTGTTCACGCGGATTTCGGTGGTGAACACGTAGGGGATGCCGATCGGGCTGTCGAACGTTAGTTCGACCATGTAAGCCGTCGCGCCCGTCGCGGGGATGGGCGTGTTGCCGATGTACACGCGGCTCCCCCCCGGATCGGTCAAGAGAGTCGAGCTCCAGGCGATCTGAGGATTGAAATAATCCCACCGAAAATCGCGCACCGCGTGCTGTGGTCCAGTCGGGGGCACTGACCCCGTATTGGTCGCTTGCCACAACAGGACCTGCTTGGGCGTGTCGATCGTTTGCACGCGAATCGACTGGTCGGGCAGAATCGACCAGGAAAACTTCGGCAGCGGGTTGCCGTTCACCACGGCGTCGTAGAACGTCTCGATGCTGTCGATGGCACGACCGTCCAAGCCGTGGCCCGTATTGGGAATATAACGCAGGTAGTTGTCGGTGCCCGGCAGGTCGTGGAAATAGTACTGGGCCGAATCCGGGACGAAGAACTGGTCGCCCGCGGAAACCAGCACCAGCTTGGGAATCTCGAAGCGGCCGTTATTCAGATACCGATAGGGGTCCACGATCGCGCCCAACTCGCGGCCGGCGGGCGTGGTGATCCGCTCGAAGATGTTCTTGTCGGAGTAATCCTGTATCTGGTCGGAGAAGAAGCCATATGCGCCGTAGTGATGCACCAACTGGGGTCCCTGGTTGAGCATGTCGAACACGGCGGGGATGATGGCCTTCACGCGGTCGTCGACTGCCGCAGTAAGCCACGTTGTCCAGCCCCGCTTCGACCCGCCGGTGACGATGAAGTCGGTGATGTCGACGCCGCCGGGAACGGTGGTGTCGCGCAACTGCGCGGCGTCCATGGCGCGCACCGCACTCTTGACCATCGGCAGCAGCAGCGGCCAGGTCTCGTTGCCCGGTTCGCCGATGTGCGACATGAACTTGTCGTACGAATAGGCGATGATCTCGTCTTCCCGGCGGTTCAATGTCGGGGGGTCGTCTGGAAAGTGGAGCGTCTGGTTGGGAACTTGTGGCAAGTGCACGACGATCATTTTCCGCTCGAACGCGATTTGTCCCAGCGCCGCCACGAATAGGTCGTCGCTGATCGAGTCGGGTGCGCCGAGCGTATTGTTGCCGCCATCGATGTTCAGTAGAGCCGTCGAGTGCGTCACCACGGAGGGGACAATGAGCTGCATCCAGTGCTGCCACTCGGTGCGGTTGACTTCCGCCGGCGAGCGCCAGGTCTGGCTCTTCAAGTCGAACACATACACCGTGAATCCGGGCCCGCCAAATGTGCTTACCGGCTGCTCGGAGACCGAAAAGGCGGGGTCAGGCACGTCAGGATAGACGTACTCTTTGAGGACGTCCGACATCGTCGTGTCGACCTCAAGCTCGACGCGCGCGCTGGTGCCAGGCACGCCGTCGACGTCGATCACTTGGGCGCGCAACTTCACGCGGAATGGACCCGTGCCCAGATCGGCCGGCGCGAATCCCGGCCTGGCGATGTCGAACGTCGCGGAGCCCTTGTACAAGCTCGATAGCGTGTGTCCGGTCTCGCCCAGGCTGTCGAACCTGCCGTCGCCGTCGAGATCGACGTCGACCGAAACGCGCGAACCGTCGACGGCGCCGATGCCCGTCGCTTTCACCGTCACCTCGGGCGTCACGTCGACGGTAAAGGGCAGCGCCGTGCTGAACGTCACCTGCGGCGGATAGAACAAGCGGTTGATCACCTTGAGCGCGTCGGCGGGGGAGACGACATTGTCGCCAGTGGTGTCGTAGAACCTGGTGATCGGAGGGTCGCCCAGCGCGGGCGCCACCAACGCGTGAATGCCGTGGTTCAATAGCTCGCTGATGATCGCCACCGCGTCGGCCGGCGTCACGACCCCGTTTTGGCTGACGTCCAATGGAAGCGAGGAGTTGTGCCAGGGGGTGGCGTCCAGCAACCGCCGATCTTCGAGTAATTCGAAGTTAAGCACGGACCGAGCCAAGGTACGATTTCGGGAACCTCGGGCGCGGCGGCTCGCTTGAGCCGATTGCGCGACGGATCGTGGTGACAACGCTCGACCCTCCAACAAAATACAAGGCACACTCGAGGGCGGCTTAGTGCCGCACGGCGGGCGGTTCGCTCGTCGACCGTTGTGGACCCGTGTCGAGGGTGCGGGCAGGGGGCTGGCGTCAGAATCCCGGCACTTTGGGAGCGCGGGGATTGAAACGAGCAGCGGGGCTGGGAAACGCACGCAACGTGAGCATAATTGCCGGCGCGGCGGAAAGCTAGCCTATTGGGCCGGCAATTCATCCGTTTAGCCAAGGCAATGGGGGGCGGACTTGGCGGCGTTGAGGCAGACTGAGATGCTGTGAGGGACGGCGCGCCCCTAGCGCTGAGGGGCGTCGCGACGCAGGGCGCTCTCGGCGTCCTCGAACACGTCTTTGCCCTCTTCGATCACCCGGGCGGCGTCTTCGCGGACCTGTTTTTTGTTGATCTGAATCGAGATTGTGTCGCCGCTACGTTGCATCCGGATGGCGCCGGTAACGACCAGCCCGGCAATCGCAAGTGCCCCTAGAACGAACAAGATTCGCATGGTATGACCCTCGTGAAATCCGTTTCGGAACGGGAGAACGGACGCAGTCCCGAGTCAAATCGATCGACGCGGCGTTAGAGCAGGGCGGAAGTTTAGTGACGCCTGCATGTCGCGTCAATCTCAGCCACTCAGCCACGGCGAACCAGGCAATTCGGGTAGCCAAGACAGCATGGCGAGCATCTGCGCAGAACCGCGCTGCGTGCGTCGGCTGACTAGTCGGGGTCGATGTGAACCGACCGACTTCAGATGCCGCCGCGCTGCTGCATCCTGTCGGTCATCATGCGGCGATATTCATATCGGCCGCCGCGTGTGTCGCCATCGCTGCGGTTCAAATAGCTTCGAGTGCGGTCACTAGCGCCGACATTGCCGCTGGCATCTCGGCCAAAATTCTGGGCCGATTGTCCTCGGTTGCCGCCACCGTTACCGTTGTTTCCGCCTCGATTGCCCCGGTCGCGCCCCTTATCCTTCCAGTCCTTCATCCGCTCTTTCATGCGGTCGATTTCCTTGTCCAATTGCGCGACCTGCTGCTCCGGTGTCATGGTGAAGAATTCCTTCATCCGCTCGTTCTCGCGGCGCTCCCACTCGCTGCGTCGATCGTTCCGGAGGACTTCCTGCTGCTCGGGCGTTAGCTTCTCCGCCTCGTCGCGCAGCTCTCGCCATTTTTCGCGCTGCTCTTCACGTGGAAGCTGTTCGATCTCGGCTCGCATCTCGCGAATCTTTGCGATCTGCGGATCTTCGCGATGCCGCATCGCCCAGCCGACCGTCGCCGTCAGCAACAAGACAACAAGAACCGCCGCAACCTTCCAGGTTTTGGAGGACTTCTTTTTCTTCAGGTCGAGGTCTTTGTATTTGTTGTACTTGTTCATGGCTCACCAGGTCGTTAGGGTTTGCCTCTGATCTCGGATTGTCGCCACTCACTACAACTCACATCGTCGCGTACCCGCGACAAACAAACTCCGCTACATCGCGTCCGCGTGACCATCGAGAAACACAAAACATCGCAATCCAGGATCGTCGTCCTTGGAGTTTTCATTGTACGCAGTTGACGAACTGAATGGTGTGACGCTGTGAAACGGATCGAAGTCGTTAGCAATGATCACAGTGGCGCTCGACACTCCCGTCCCGCCGCGATTCGACCGCCCAGGGCGAAACGAGTTGACAGCCTCCATTCGCGTCAGACGAATATAAACGGGCGGCGGGGGCGGCGCCGGCGGCATTGGCGGTTTGAATTCGACTCTCACGAGCCGCGTGGTCGAGTCATACTCGTAGCTCAGTCCTTCACGCTTGAAGTAGGAGTCAATCGACGGCTTGGTCGGATCCACGTCGTCGGTGGGCAGCATGTCGTCGGGACACGAGAAAACCTGCGTGCTCGATTCGATATAAGATGCCAACGTTTGACCCAGATGTGGCCGCTTGGGGGGAAGGACGTCCTTGCTGGGCATATGCGAGCAATCGGGAAACCGCCCGCGACTTCCCTGCACATCCACGTACTGATCCATCGCAATGAAAATCTGGTGCAGGTTCGACAGGCACTGCGTCCGCCGGCCGGCCTCGCGCGTGTACTGCACCGCCGGCACGAGAAGCCCGACCAGCACGCCGATGATCGCGATCACCACCAGCAGCTCGACCAAAGTAAATCCGGCTCGGTTGGTGCGATATACTCTCGACACCCGCGTTCACTCCTGCGTGGCAATTTGACGCTTTACAAGTCGCAGCGCAGATTTCGCCTTCACTACTGATACCCCGGACCGAGCATAAAGTTCCGCTGATCCGATGACTTTCCGCTGGAAAAACTGCCAGGCGCGCTCGCATTCGGGTCGTATGTACGATAAACCAGGAAACCTGGGCGATACAAGGGCAGTCCGCTGCCCACATCATTAGTATGGGGGCGTCCAGTTAGCCGCCATGCCCGACTTGTTCATCAATTGCGATTGGGGCACTAGCCGTTTCCGGCTGCGAGCTGTGCGACGGGCCGATGTCGAAGTCGTTGCCGAGTTCGGCACCGACCAAGGGGTAGCACGGTTGGCGGAAGGCGACTCTTCGGGTCGGGCCGCGCGGTTTCGCGACACCCTCCGTGAGGGCCTGCGCCGCCTGGCGGAGCATGTGGAACAATCGGGACACACACTGGGCACCGCTCCATGTCTGGTTTCGGGAATGGCCAGCTCGTCGGTCGGTTGGCTGGAACTGCCCTATGCACGCGTGCCGCTGCCAATCGACGGCCGCGGACTGGTGTGGCATGAGCTGGAGCCGGTCGTCGGCGACAAGGAAACTTATCGCGTCATTCTCGTCTCCGGCCTTGCCAGCGATCGCGACGTGATGCGCGGTGAAGAGACCGAACTTGTCGGCTTGTTTCAACTGTCCGTCGGCCGGGCCCTCGCGGCTCGATCGCTGGTTGTCATGCCCGGCACGCACTCCAAGCATGTGACGGCTCAAAATGACCAGATAATCGGCTTTCAAACTTTCATGACGGGTGAGCTGTATGAGGTGCTGGGCGAACACAGCATCTTGCGACACTCGATTACTCACGTGACGCCGCTTTCGCACAACCTGGCGGGCGAAATGCTAACGGCGTTTCGTTCCGGAGTCGAAGAGGCCAGCGCACGGCCGCTGTCGGCCGCGTTGTTTCGCGTCCGGACGCGGCAGGTTCTCGGCGGCGCACCGCCGGACGCGAATCGCGCCTACTTTAGCGGCGTGCTGGTGGGTAGCGAGCTTTCTTACCTGGCTGGCGAAGCTTGGCGGACCATGCCGATCGTGCTGTGTGCCTCCGCGCCGCTGTCCAACGCCTATACCGAGGCATGCAATGTTCTGGGCCTGGCCGAGCGGATAACCGTCGTCAGCTCCGCCGAGACCGCCCGGCTGTCGGCATTGGGCTAAGCCTGCCTTCTCAAGCAAATTTCGCCGTGAGGACTTCTGTAGCTGGCCTCTGCGAGGCCGGTCGCGCATGATTGACGCCAACCGCGAGCGCGTCCGGGGTCACAAACCCCAGCCATAGAAAACACCGGCATCGCAAAACCCGCTGCCAAACGCACGGTTTCCACAACCTCCCCGGTCGTTTAAGATGTCAGTACGTCGATGGGCGGCCCCGATCGTTATCAGCCGGCCGTCGACGCCCAGCCTATGACTCCTACCTTCCAGCACTCTGCCGATCACCAGCTACCGCGTCACTTCCGGCGGGCCTGGCTCTGTGCCCAGTTGGCCGTCGCGGCGGTTGCGGCGCTCATTTTTCCCACGGCGTCGCGCGGCGACGAGGTCGACTACGAGCGTGACGTACGGCCAATCTTGAGTGCACGTTGCTTCGCCTGCCACGGACCCGAAAAACAAGAATCTGGCCTGCGGCTGGAAAAGCCGTCGGCACTGTTGGCCGGGGGCAACAGCGGTCGGGCGATCGTGCCGAGCAAGGCCGACGAGAGCCTGTTGATCCGCGCGGTTCGCGGCGCCGACGACGTCTCGAAGATGCCCCCTGAAGGCGACCCGCTCATGAGTGCCGAGATCGACCTGCTCCGTCGCTGGGTGGATGCCGGAGCAAAGGTGCCCCCCGTCGAGCAGCAGGCGGCCGGTCGACGGACGAGCGATCATTGGTCGTTTCAGCCGCTGGCGCGACCCGGGGTGCCTGTTGTCAAAAATCGCGACTGGGTGCGCAATCCGATTGACGCCTTTGTGCTCGCGCGGCTCGAAGCTGTTGGCTCCGGTCTAAGACCATCGGACGAGGCGCCCAAGGCGACGCTTATCCGCCGAGCTAGCCTCGATCTCGTCGGTTTGCCGCCGACGACCACCGAAGTCGACGCGTTTCTGGCTGACGAGGAGCCCGGCGCGTATGAGCGGACGGTCGATCGATTGTTGGCCTCGCCGCACTACGGCGAACGGTGGGGTCGGCACTGGCTCGACGTGGCCCGCTATGCCGATTCGAACGGCTACACGATCGACGGCGGCCGCTCGATCTGGAAGTATCGTGACTGGGTCATCGCCGCGCTCAACCGCGACCTGCCGTTCGATCAGTTTGCGATCGAGCAGTTGGCCGGCGACATGCTCGAGGGAGCGAGCACCGATCAAGTCATCGCCACCGGGTTTCACCGCAACACGCTGGTGAACGAGGAGGGTGGAACCGACAAGGAGCAATTTCGCGTCGAGGCGGTAGTCGACCGTGTGAGCACCACGGGTGTCGCCTTCCTGGGGCTGACGCTGGGCTGTGCCCGCTGCCACGACCACAAGTACGACCCCATCACCCAGCGCGAGTTCTATCAACTGTTCGCGCTGTTCAACAATGCCGACGAGCCGACACTCGGCGTGCCCACCGATCAGCAGGCCAAGGAGTTGCCGGCCTTGGTGGCAGAGATCGAGCAATCGGACAAACGCCTGGAAGAGATCGACGCCAACTCGTCGGGGCGGCAAACCGAATGGGAGGCCAAGCTGGCCGCGGCCGCCCAGCTCGAAGCGGGCGAGTTGCCGGCGCCGGTTCGAGAGGCCCTGGCCGTGCCGCTGGACATGCGAACTGACGAGCAGAAAAAAGTTGTCCGCGAGGCCTATCAAAAGGTCGATCCGGAGCGAGTGCCGCTGGCCACGCAAATCGCCGAGCTGAAAGAGCGCAAAAAACAATTCGCTTCCGCGATCACCACGACGATGATCGTGCGTGAAAGGGAGAAGCCGCGCGACACGCACATCCACCTGCGCGGGGACTTTCTGCGAGCGGGCGCGGTGGTCGAGCCGGGCGTGCCGGAGGTGCTGCCGCCG
>CAZUPX010001132.1:0-3268 GCA_964622155.1 uncultured Planctomycetaceae bacterium
TCAAAGTTTCCGCATTGGGCGGCAAGCTTGCGTTCGACGATGACTCGGAGTTCCCCGATACGCAGCAGGTGACGTTCGAATACGCTGGCGAAAACGGGGGCCGGCCCCGGCTGCTCATTTACGAGCAGCGGCTGTGGTCGACCAACTATCCCAACAACGTCGACAGTGGGGCCGAATTCTACGGCACCGCCGGGCAGATGTTTTTGAGCCGCCGTGGGAAGATCCAGGTGCGCGACGCGGGCAACAAGCCGATCGACGTGACCGTCAAGCCAGAGCCCCAGAACGACGTGGCCCACGTAAGCAACTTGTGTGATGGCATCCGCGGCGGCGCGCCACTGGCCGCCGATGCCCTGACCGGCCACCTTTCAACCTCGCTGTGCCACCTGGGCAACATCGCCACGCGGTTGGGCCGATCGCTGGCGTTCAATCCCAAGACCGAGCACGTCGAGGGCGACGCCGAAGCCGACGCCCTGATCCGCCGTCAATACCGCGAGCATTGGGGAACGCCGAAAGGGGCGTAGATCTTGCAAGCGCTGACAGCTCTCTTCAATCCGCTCGACGAAGTCGAGCGCAGCGCGAGGATTATCAGCGGCAATATGGTCGAAAATGGCGTGCAAGTCTCGCCGCGCGCTCGGAGAGAACGTGGAGCGGTTCATGCGTCCTGGATGCCCAATTTGGCGGCCTTGCTACGCAGTTCCTTGAAGACTTCCTTGCCTTCGATGCCCTCGCCGCGATCTAACTCGGCAATTGCGTGGCGGACATCGCGCTTCAAATCGTCTCGCTGTTTGAGCAGGCGAAGCGCCTCACGCATCACGGCCGCCTCGGAGTCGTAGTGTCCGGAAGCGAGCATCTCATTAACGAGCTTTTGAACGTCGGACGGAATCGAGCTTGCCATGGGCGAAGTCCTTGCAAGGTACTTCAAATAGCGTACCACGAGCCGCGGTTATCAGTCAAAACCGCAGTCGAGCGCCCAACCAGACAAAGTGGGTAGCAGTCTTAGTTTGGCTGCCGATGTGGCCTCGTTGCTGATCGACTAACGATTGTTGCTGAGGCTTGAGCCCAAGGAACTTGGCTACCTGTGAAAAAACCGGAGGAGAATTCACCTCGTGCTAGACGCGAGGAAGGGGGGCGCGTTGGTATAATCGGAAGGATTCCAGGCTGGATTGGCTCCAGGTTCAGCCAAAGTGCCTATCCGAGAACCGCTTCGGCGGAAGGGACAGTGGTTTAATGGAGTTCCTTCGGGAGGCGGGGTTTGTGACATGCTAAAGATGTTCCCGGTATTTGAATTGGAGACCAGTTCCGACTGCAATCGCGTTTGCCCGACGTGCATCCGCAACTCACATCCGAACCGGGAGGTCGTATCGACCTGGTTCACGCAGCAATTGATGCCCATGGACACGATCAAAGATCTGTTGGGGCAACTGGTGGACATGAACTTCCGCGGGCATGTCTGTCTGCAGCACTATAACGAGCCCCTGATGGACCCGCGCATTGCTGACATCGGTCGTTATGCGATCAGTCTCAGGCAGTTCTCCTGCGTTTTCATTTGCACCAACGCGGATTACATTAACGAGCAGAACGCCAAAGAGATCGACGGAGCTTTCGACGGGATGTTCGTTGCCCTGTACATGTCCGATGAGGCGCAAAAGCCCAGGGAGGAAAGATTAAGCGGCTGGTTCAAGACGACGCAACTTTGGTTTACCAAGGGCCTGCACATCCCCACGCACTTCAGCCCCGACTTTCCGACCGAGTGGCTGGCAGAGAGTCACCTCGCCCGGCCGTGCTCAGAGCCGGAGAAACGGCTGATCATCAACCACAAGGGCGAGTGCTTGCTCTGCTGCGACGACATGGTGGGCAACTTTGGCCTGGGCAACATCCGCGACAAGACGCTCCACGAGCTGTGGTTCGGAGAGAAGCACCAGCGCATGATCCGCGACTTGGAGGCTGCCGGCGGTCGACGGCTACACGCCTACTGCTCCAATTGCCCGCGACCTTGAGACCTCAGTGTCCGGAGCGGGGATCAAACCCGCACGGAGGTTTCCCTTCACGGGATTTTAAGTCCCGTGCGGAGTTCGCGTAAAGAACAACCAACTCCCGAGTTACGCGAGCAGCAAATCGGCGAGGTGCCCTCAGTGGTGCCCAGTTCGCCGGATCACGCGGACACGCCACCCGATCTGGCCCGCGTCGTGGACGCCTGGGAACGCCTACCCGAGGCGATCAAGGCTGCGATTCTTGCGCTCGTTCAAGCGGCGGAAGGCCGCGCGCCCGAGCCGCTAGATTCATGACGGTGTTTCTTCCAAACCCCGTTTCAAGGAGGCCTGTCATGATCGACCCGAAGTTCGAAAAGCTCATCACGTTGAAGCAAGCGATCCGAATGATCCCCAAACGCCGACGCGGCAAGCGGGTGCATATCAGCTGCTTGTACCGCTGGACGCTCAACGGCGTTCGCGGCGTCATCCTGGAGAGCCTCCAGGTCGGCGGCACACGCTGCACGTCTCGCGAAGCCCTGCACCGCTTCTTCGAGCGTCTGAGCGAAGGGACCGTGCCGGTGCAGCAGTTCCGCACCCGGACACCGTCGCAACGCGCACGGGATGACGAGCGGGCCCGGCAAGAGCTGATCAAGGCCGGGTGTTAACTGACGGAGGTTCAGCAAATGAAATGGTTGCCGATCACGAACTCGTTACCTGGTGATGCCTGCCCGAGCTGTGACCGCGGCGAGCTCTACGTTCGCAGTAGTCGCGCAACGGGCATTCGCTGGCAGCTTCAGTACCTCCGGTGCAAGAACTGCTTTGCGTCGTTCAAGGCACGCACCGAGCGCCGCTATCTGAGTCGCGCCCGAAAAGTGTTGTAAGGATCGACGGGTACGGCGGGGTTCACGGGTACGATTAGGTGAGAGGCACGCGGAGCAGAGAAGAGGCACGTTCATGGAAATCGCGAAGGGATCGCGCGAATACACCGGCGCAGTGGCCGAGCTGTGGAACGCCAAGGCACAAGACTCGAACTCGTGGTGGTACGGATCGCCGCAGAAGACCGCTGAGGACATCGCCAATCTCTTGTCGCAGGGGTTCTCGTTGGTGGTCGCCCTCGACCACGGCGTGCTTATGGGCTTCGGGTTGTGGCTGGGCCCGCGCCTGCTTGGCTTCACCGCGCTGAATCGCGATGCCTTCTACCGCATGCTGCGTGTATGGGCTGAGGAGAACCCTGGCCAACGCGGTCTGTCGGTCATCCCTGCACGAGACACAACCGAGAAGGCCTGGTTCGACGCCAA
>CAZUPX010001133.1:0-5770 GCA_964622155.1 uncultured Planctomycetaceae bacterium
GCGCGGATCAGCTCGGCCACGGTCCAAGTGGGTTCGTCGCTGCCATGCAAAGCCGCTAGCCGACAATAACCGGGCGACCTCTTCGAAACGCTCGGGGTGTCGCGGAACAATCACCAGCCGCAGGTTCGGATGCGCCGCCGACAGTTGCCGGTACGTGTCGACGGCCAAATGTTCTTCGGGATCCTGCGTGCTGCCTGCAAGCAAGACGACATCGCTGGCTTGAAATCCGGCAAGCCTGCTTAGCCGCACGGTCGACGGATTGTCGCGATCCGTCACCGCTCCGTCGAACTTGAGCGAGCCGGTGACAAAAACGGTCTGGTCCTGCGCGCCGAGCGTCAGGAATCGCTCGGCATAGCGTGTGGTCTGGGCGGCGATCAAATCGAGCTTGCCGAGCACGCGCCGCACGAGTCCGCGAGCATGCAGGTAGCCCGCGAAACTGCGGTCGCTCAAGCGTCCATTGACGATCGCCACCTTGATGCCAGCTTGTTTTGCCGCGGCGATCAGGTTGGGCCACAGCTCCAGCTCGACAAGCACGAGCAGCTTGGGCCGAATGCGATCCAGGGCACGCTTGACCGCCCAGGAGAAATCCAACGGGCAGTAAAACACGAGGTCTGCCGGGTAGCGACTTCTGGCCAGCATGTAGCCGGTGACCGTCGTCGTCGAGATGGCGATGTCATCGTCGGGATGGCGATGGCGCAGCTCGTCGACCAACGGCGCGATCAGGCTGACCTCGCCCAGGCTGACTGCGTGTAGCCAGATGCAGCTCGCGTTCGACTCGCGCTGGGGCACCAGGCCGAACAACTTCTGACCCCAGCCGGCGCGATACTTCTTCTTCCGCAGCGCGGACATGAGCAGCACCGGAGAATACGCGACCAGCAGAATCACGTAGACGAGATTGAACAGATAAGCCATGACCGGGGGACTCCTTTCCCGCGGAAGATTACGACGCTTCAACGTTCCCGCTACGGGTCGCTACAGAGGGCCATTTTTTCGCATGCAGCAGTTTTTGAACTTCTTGCCACTGCCGCAGGGACACGGGTCGTTTCGGCCCACCCGCTCCTGGCGGTTGCGAATTGGTTCGATCTTTCGATCGCTCTGACTGGCGTCAATGGCGGCCTGCTGTTGCGACGCGATGTCGGTTGCGGAGGCCGCGTCCTCGTGAATGGCCTCGCCTTCGAACGCGGGCGCGGCCATCTCGTCGATTTCCTCAACGCGAAAGACCAGGTCCGTCACACGCTCGCCGACGTTAGACCACATCAGCTCGAACGTACGCATGCCCTCGCGCTTGTACTCCACCTTGGGGTCGACCTGGGCGTAGCCGCGCAGGCCGACGCTCGATCGCAGGTGGTCCATCGCCAGCAGGTGGTCCTTCCAGGCCGCGTCCAGAATCTGCAGGACCAGCGACCGCTCCATGCGCCGCATCTCAGGACGGAATTGGTCCTCGACCGCGATCTCCAATTGCTGCTGGAGCTGTTCGCGATTGAGCACGGCCAGCTTTTCGGGAGGCAGTGAACAATGCAGGCTTTGCTTAAGCCAGTCCGAGAGAGACGACAGGGCGCCATTGCCGCCGGTGACCGCGCCGGCGGTCTGGTCGGGCGCCGCCGAATTGAATAGCTGGTCAACGTGGCGGTGAGCTTCCTGCAAGGCCGCGTGTGCCTTCTGCTGTAGTGCCTGGCTATGCTGGAACAGCATGCCCCGGATTTCGTCGCGCGGCCGATTCTTCAAATCGTCCAGATTCAGCTCAACGCCCAGCCGCTCGCGCGCCCAGGCAATGAGCTGGTCGCGGTCCACTCGCTTCTGACCGCTGGAGTCTTGCTTGGTGAAGTAGGCCAGCGCCGCCATCACCGGGTATTCCGCCTCGCGCTGCTTGTAGGCCACGGCCGCGCGCTCGCGAACCAGGGTCTTGAATCCCTCGGCATCCAGCGAACCGACCTCGGCCGGATTGAGCCCTAGGCCAAACTTACTCTGCACCCAGGCGCAGGCGGTGCGCACCGAGAAGTCTTCGGTCAGAAAGCGGGCACCCTCGCCCAGGTCGATCGCCTCGATCGATTCGCGCGCTTTGGCGATCAATTGTTCAGCCAGGTCGCTGCGCTCAATCTTTTTCAGGTCGCGGTCGCGCAGGTTCAGCCGCCACCGCTGATTGACCAGCTTGGCCAGCGCCTCCCAGTTCCATTCGAGAGGATCTTCCTCCTCGGGCAGGTTTTCCTCAACGGCGTCGACAACCTGGCTTTCGGCCATCCGAGCCGCTTCTTCCTTGGCCTGCCGCGCGGCCGTCTCAAAGTCGAGACCTCGGAACTCGCGCTCCTCCAGCTCGACCGATAGTTGTCCGCCGACCCACTCGGCAAACGTATCGGTGCCGTAATCGTGGGCCAGAAACTCGCCAAGGTGCGCATCGACCTGCTCGTCGATCATCTCCATGATCAACTGCTTGCAGTTGGCGCCATCGAGAATCCGCTGGCGGTAGCCATAGACGCGCTTCCGCTGTTCGTCCATGACCTCGTCGTATTCGAGCAGATTCTTGCGGATTTCGAAGTTGCGTTCTTCAACTTTCTTTTGCGCCCCCTCGATGCGGCGCGAGACCATGCGGCTGGTGATCGCCTCGCCCTCTTGCATGCCCAGCCGGGTAAGAATGTTCTTCACCCACTCGCCGGCAAAAATCCGCATCAGGTCATCTTCCAGCGAGAGGAAGAACTGGCTGGAGCCGGGATCGCCCTGACGTCCGCAGCGGCCGCGCAATTGGAGGTCGATGCGGCGGGCTTCGTGGCGCTCCGTGCCGATGATGTGCAGGCCGTCCAGCGCGCGGACCTCATTGCCGTCGGCCTTCATTCTTTCGCGCTCTTCGATTTCTTTGACCAGGTTGGTCCATTCCTCCTGCGGCACGTCGAGCCGAGTGGCGTACTTGTCTTGCAGCAAGGCCCAGGCCATGGTCTCGGGGTTGCCGCCCAGGATAATGTCGGTACCGCGGCCGGCCATATTGGTCGCGATGGTCACGGAGTTCTTTCGACCGGCCTGAGCTACGATCTCGGCCTCACGCTTGTGATGCTTAGCGTTGAGCACCTCGTGCTTCACGCCGCGGCGGTCGAGCATGCCCGAGAGGCGCTCGCTCTTTTCGATCGAAACCGTGCCGACCAGCACCGGCCGACCACGCTTTTGCACCTGAACGATGTTCGAGCGGGGGATCTTTTCGAGCGTCTTGTCTTCCTTGAGCTGCAACTCGATCGAGTTGTCGTCTTCCTTCGTGATCGTGCCGGACTTGAGGGTGTGGTCCTTGAGCTCGACGGTGTCCCAACGGTTCAACCGCTCGATTTCGTCGGCGATGGCGTTGAATTTTTCGCGCTCGGTGCGGTAGATGACATCGGGAAAGTTGTCGCGCCGCATCGGACGGTTAGTGGGCACGGCGATGACGTCGAGTTTATAGATCTTCCAGAATTCGCCGGCCTCGGTCATGGCGGTGCCGGTCATGCCGCAAATCTTGTCGTAGAGCTTGAAGAAGTTTTGTAGCGTGATCGTGGCCAGCGTCTGGTTCTCTTCCTTAACCCGCACGCCTTCCTTGGCCTCGACGGCCTGGTGCAAGCCGTCGCTCCAGTTGCGGCCCGGCATCAAGCGGCCGGTAAATTCGTCGACGATGATGATCTCGTCGTCCATGACCACATAGTTCACGTCGCGCTTGTAGAGGTAGTGGGCCTTGAGCGCGTTGTCGATCAGATGCGGCCACTCCATGTTGCCGGCCGTGTAAAAACTCTCGACACCGGCCTGCTTTTCGGCGGCTCGCACTCCCTCGTCGGTCAAGTGGACCGAGTGTTCCTTCTCCTTGACCTCGAAGTGAGTGTCTTTCTGTAGTTGCCGGGCGATCTTGTCGGCCTGCGAGTAGCGGCTCACGTCCTCGTGGGCCGGCCCCGAAATGATCAGCGGTGTGCGCGCTTCGTCCACCAGAATGTTGTCCACCTCGTCGATGATCGCGAAGTGTAGCCGACCCTGAGCTTGCTGCAGTCGCTTCGGATAATGGTCGTCGCCACGGGCGGCCCAGCGCATATTGTCCCGCAGGTGGTCGAATCCGAATTCATTGTTCGTCCCATAGGTGATGTCGCAGGCGTATGACACCTGTCGCTCGTCGGCTTCCATTCCGCTTTGGATGTTACCGACCGTCAGGCCCAAAGCGATATAGAGGGGTCCCATCCACTCCATATCGCGACGGGCCAGATAGTCGTTCACCGTCACGACGTGGACCCCTTTGCCGGTGAGCGCATTGAGATACGCCGGCAACGTGGCCACGAGGGTCTTTCCTTCGCCGGTGACCATTTCGGCGATATTGCCGGCATGCAGCATCATGCCGCCCATCAACTGCACGTCGTAGTGCCGCATGTTCAGGTGGCGGCAACCCGACTCGCGGCATGCGGCAAAAGCCTCGACCAGCAGATCGTCGACCGTTTCTCCCTCGGCCAGCCGCTTGCGAAACAGCACCGTCTGCTCGCGCAGCTCGGAGTCGCTCATCGCCTGGAATTTTGGCTCCAAGGCGTTGATCGCTTCGACGTTGGGTTGTAACTTCTTGATAAACCTGGCGTTGGACGATCCGAACAGCGACGTGATGCCGCGTTCGAACCCCGTGCCGATGGCCGAGAAGAAGCCCGAGATCAGCTCCCAAATACGTTCCAACTGTTCCATACGCAGTCAGGGCCCCTGTCGAGCGGAGTATGACCAAGCGCTCCCCGGCATCCGGCGTGCCGCCAGCGGCCAATTTGGGAAAAGCGCGGAAGCGGGAAGGCGCAACATTCGTAAACACCGTAATTTATAACGATTGTTACGAGGGGTCAATAACGGTTGTTCGCTCCCAAGTGCTGGCTTATTGGCCGCAAGCTACCGGCATGTCGGAGGATACGGTTTATTGAGCACGAGACAACCTGTCACCACCGACATCCGCGGCCAGATGGTCGTGTTGGGAACCGGCACTTCGATCGGCGTGCCGGTCATCGGCTGCGGCTGCCCCACTTGCACAAGCAGCAATCCACGCAACAACCGGACCCGCTGCTCGCTGGCGATCGGCTTCCCCGAGGGCAACCTGTTGGTCGACACCCCTCCCGACCTGCGATTTCAACTATTGCGCGAGCGGATCGGCATCGTGCATGCCACGCTATTTACACACGACCATGCCGACCACGTTTTCGGCCTGGACGACCTGCGGCTGTTCCCCTACTACCTGGGCCATCCGATGCCCGTGTATTGCGAGGAACAGGTCGAGGACAGGATTCGCAAGTCGTTCGACTACGCGTTCGCGGCCGAGGCACCGTACTCGGGCGGGGGCGTGCCGCAGATCGAGTTCCGCCGCATCGCCACCGACCCGTTTGAGATCCTGTTGCAACGGATCATTCCAATCCGCCTCGAGCACGGCAGGTTTCGCGTGCTGGGATTTCGATTCGGCAACGTGGCCTATTGCACCGACACGAACCACATTCCGCCCGAGAGCTGGCCCCTGCTAGAGGGTCTCGACGTGCTGGTGCTCGACGCGCTGCGGGCGAAATCACACCCGACGCACTTCAGCCTGGCCGAAGCGGTCGAGGTCGCCCAGCGCGTGGGTGCCAAGCGCACCTGGTTCACGCACATGTCGCATGACCTCGAGCACGAAGCAACCAACGCCGCCCTGCCGGCGGGAATGGAGCTGGCCTATGACGGACTGCGCATTCCGCTGACGTGAGCGATGCGCAGGAAGCGCGACTAATTTGGATGGGTGCCATGCCCGCGCTTCGCGGGCATGTTATTTCTCGACCCACGGCCG
>CAZUPX010001134.1:0-1804 GCA_964622155.1 uncultured Planctomycetaceae bacterium
TGCCTCCATGCGCGTAGAGCGGTGCCACCGCACGATGCCATTGATGCGGCACAGGTAGTCCCTGGCTCGTCGTCGTCCATCCAGTGGGTGGGAACGTCCCCGCCTCGAAATCCTCCTGCAGAGACTGGACAGCGGATGCCACACCCTGGGCGAGTGGCGATGACCTCCCGGAAACTGCGTTGGAGATAGCGCTCGACCGATCGGGTGCAAGTTCACTAGATCTGGGTGGCGCCAGGGCGGCGGCGAAGCCACCGCCGGGAGAGATGACCTGTCCGATTCCCGCTGCGATACCGTTCACGATGAGGGCTTGGTTTCCCTGAACCGCGATTTTGTCTTGTTGGCAGCGGTTCGTGAGAAAACAGATCTCAACGTAGACGCCCGGGACGCGGGCATCCTTGATTACCTGGAATCCCGCATCCTTCACGCCGCGGTCGGAGTTGCAGCCGAGAAAGGCAAGGGGAGCTTGCGACATCATGTTGGTATGAACCGCCGCGGCGTAGGTACTATCCACACGAAACGAGTCTAGCTTCTTGGAATATCGCTTCCTCCTCGGATAGTAGGTCTCGGTGCCGATGACGGTTGTATCCTTGAACGCGTTCATATGGACGCACACGACCATTTGACCCACGGCTGTCAAGCTGTCGTCGTTTTGCCTCAATCCCGAAGCAATTTCTGCCCGCTCCAGCAGTGTGAAGAAGACGTCGCTGTTGCGCGTCTTCAAAGAGCTGAACCCCAGTTGGCCGAGCCTTGACTGAAGCAGGCTACTGACATGAAACGCGAGGTTCTTCTCGTACTTCGCTGGATCTCCGCTGATGCCAAGGCTCCCAGAATCCTGGTCGCCGTGCCCAGGATCGATCCACACATCGACGGTCTGCGCACTTCCACCGTCTGGATTCAAGAAAGCCGCAAGGAGCATGAGAATGCCGAGGACAATCCTATACGCTCGCCGTTCGTGTTTCATGATGTGCCTCCTTGCAGCTAATAGTCTTCCTAATGCTGGCCCGCCCTTGTAATGGTCAATACTCTCAGTTGCGCTGCTTGGTCAGCAGATGTGGGGCCACGCGCCGTCACGTACAGAATCCTGTTTGAGTCGATCCAGGCGGGCCTGGTCTCCATCACATTGGCGGTTTCCGTCAGGGGGCAACGAAGACCGCCTGCCTCGAATATCCAGAGGTCAGACGCTGTGGGCTCTTCGTAGTGATCGGTCGCAGTAACCCGGGTCACGATTAGCGCTCGTGAATCAGGTGACCACGCGAATTCCTCATACCCGGCAAACACAGGTAGGGTGTCGAGCATGCGGCTGTCCCCTCGGGGCATGCGAACCCAGCACAGAACACTTACGGGCCTTCGGGGGAGTCTTCCCCCGACAGCAATCGCGCTGCCGTCTGGTGACCACTCCATTTCGGCTGCAAGGCACCCCAAATCTGGATCGATTCGCTTACCCGTCCGGACATCAACCACGCAGAGCGCCCAGGGAACCTCCCTTGATTTCCAGACGGTGCATGCGATCATCGATCCGTCGGGCGACCACCGAGGCCGCGATCCACTGATAAGGCGACGCCGGTCACCGGTCGCGGGATCCTCGAGAACAATGTAGGAATGGTAGAGGCTGTCGATCTCTACGATCGCGATGAGGCCGCCTGGGCCGGGCACCCGAAGCACCTCGTCGTGCTCGACGAAGAGGTCGAGTCGCTTTGCGGCGACGGAGTCGGCGGCGGTTGCCTCACGATTTCCAGTCACGGTCCAGGGGCATGGCGGGGTTGCCGTGCTCGCAATGGAGGCTTGGCGACAAGCACCGCCAGCG
>CAZUPX010001135.1:0-4500 GCA_964622155.1 uncultured Planctomycetaceae bacterium
TCAAAGTCGGACTGTGAATGAGGAGGGTTTCGCTTGCCCGTCGGAGTGATTTCAGGCCGGCTGAAGTACCCGCCGCCAAAAGTACGCCGTCAAAAGTACGCTTGTCCGCTCGCAAAAGTCTTCCTATACTCGTTGTCTTTCCCGCACTTGCAGCTTTTCACGCTCCAACGCGCTGAAAGACGCAGGGAATGTGGACCACAACGACACGACGTACGCGAAAAAGGCAGGAGGCTATAGGCCATAGGCGACGAACGAGATTCTGTCACTGACCATGGCTCCGAAGTCTAATCACTGACCGCTCTCTCCTACGTCGTGTCGTCGTGGTAAATGTCTTCATTCCCTCGTCGTAACCCGTATCGACGCTCCTTGGAAGTAGTACGAGGAACACGCGAAATGGCCGATTTGATCGCTGTCCATGGTGGGCTTTCCGAACCTGTTTGCTGCACCGTCGGTGCCAATGAGATTGACGCCTTCAAGGCCGACGCCGCGCCGCTGGTGAAAGTGCCGGTCTCAGATGCCGACTTGTCGACCGTGTATCGGTTTGGCGACGGGGCGTTGAGCCCGCTGACGGGTCCGATGGATCGCGCCACGTACGATCGCGTGCTGGACGAGTCGGTGATTGAACATGGCGGCAAGCTGTACGCCTGGACGATTCCCATCGCGCTACCGGTCACGGCCGATCAGGCCAAGACGCTCAAGCCGGGGCAAAAAGTGGCGCTCGTGAGTTCGGCTGGCAACACTGTGGCCACGCTCGACATCAACGATGTGTTCGAGTGGGACAAGCCGCGATATCTCAAGAGCGTGTATCTGACCGAGCGGACCGATCATCCTGGCGGCGACATGGTGCTCAAGCAGGATGCGGACAAGACGCATTTGTTCGGCGGAACGATCCGCGCGTTGCCGCAGCCCAAGCATCCCAAGTTCGGCAAGTACGTGCTTTCGCCGAGCGAAGTTCGCAAGCTGCTGGCCACCAAGGGCTGGAAGCGCGTGGTGGCTTTTCAGACTCGCAATCCGTTGCATCGGGCCCACGAGTACGCGCTGGTCTGCGGCCTGGAATCGCTATTGCGCGAGGGTCACGACGCCGGGGCGGTGCTCAATCCGCTGATCGGCGAGACCAAGGGAGACGATGTCAACGCCGACGTGCGGATGCACACCTACGAGGCGCTGATCGAGACGCGCGCTTTGGGCGAGGGGGACAGCGATCCGGTGCTGTGGGGACCGCGCGCCGAATCGGTGCCCGACCGCGTGATCCTGTTGGGCCTGGACATCAAGATGTTCTATGGCGGTCCGAAAGAGGCGATCATGCACGGCATCTATCGCCAGAACTACGGATTCACCGACATCGTGATCGGCCGCAAGCACGCCGACGCGCCGTATCACGATGGCTCGGCCATTTGGGGCGACTTCGACGCGCAAGACATCTTCGAGAAGCTCAAAGGCGACCTGAAAATTCAACCGATCAAAGTCGGCTTCGCGGCCTACTACGAGTCGGCCGGCCGCGTCGACCTGATGGACAGCCACAAAGACGAGAAGCCGGTGTTCATCTCTGGCAAGGACGTGCGCAAGAGTCTGCTGGAAGGCAAAACCGTCGACCCGCGGATCATGCGCGAGAGCACGTCGAAGATTCTGGCCGAAGCCATGGCCGGGCAGAAGTGAGGCGCCAGGCTGTAGGCGGTAGGCAGCAGGACAACGACCAAAGCGGCGTGCGGTGCACGTCCAATGTTCCGTTCCTCGTCCTGGAGCCAGTGGTCTCAAGCCTCAAGCCTCAAAAGAAATCAGGGGTAAGTTCTGGCAGGACGAAAACCAACGTAGAAGGTATGCTGGTACGGCTGCTTGAGGATGCGGTTGGCCGAGCGGACGTACCCGAGTCGATAGAAGAACGACCCGCCACGCAACACACGGCTCGAATTATCAGAAATCGTCGGGATGAGCGGCAAGCTGCGACTCTCGTAACTTCCAAACGCGTCATTCGACCATTCGTATACGTTGCCCAGCATGTCAAATGAGCCCAGGTCGTTCGGCTTCAAGCTCGCAACGGGCCACGTCTGCTCACGAGCGTTCGCAAGACACCATGCATACTGGGGCAGGAGCGATTCGCTGAGACCAAAATAGCGACTCGTCAGAGTGCCCGCACGAGCGGCGCACTCCCATTCTGCCTCCGTTGGAAGCCGATAGCCCGACAATTCATGGAAATTGACTTTCACTTTCATCCCGGCGGAATGCTTTCCCTGCTTGTTTGGCTCGTAGCACCACGCGTCCTTCGAAATGCCCTCCTGCTTGCTCAACCAATTGCAATACTCGGCTGCCTCATACCACGTCACGCCGCCAATCGGACAATCCGGTTCGGGGTAGCGATGGAACTCGCTGTGACTGAACTTGGTCTGGAACCGCAAGAACTGCTCTTTCGTGACTTCAGTAGCTGAAATGGCGAACCGCCGAGCGATTCGCCGGGGATGCTGCAGCTCATTGCTGGAGCGGCCGGGCTCCGAGTTCGGCGAACCCATCAAAAACTCGCCGGCATCGATAAACACGAACGTCTGGCCTTGTGTGTTGACGTACCACTGGCGCTTGTCAGTGTCCTTGCGGGAGAGCAGTTGTTCCTCGTTGCTGCCAAGTTTCTCGACCACCGCCTTAAGGCGCTCGGCCTGGCCCCACTTTCTGAGCAGCCACTCGGCCGCGCCGTGCAATCCAGCATCAGGCTCGTTTTCGTATATGGCCAGCAGTTTTTCGATCAGTGGTTGCCGTTGAGCTTGCGGCAACTGCGCCTCAGTAAACTCACCAAGCGTGAGGAGCAAAGCCCGACGAATCGTCACGTCAGGTTCGCTATCCAAGCGATCAATGATCGTCTGCGGATTACCGCCCAGCAGACTCAGCCAGTGGATGAGATAGCTACGAACCCGTGGGTCGGGGCTAAACTTCAACAACGACCAGACTGCCTCATAGTCCCCCATGCGGTAAAGGGCCACACCAGCGTTGGCTTGACGCTTCGCCAAAGCTTCTTTTTCCACTTCGCTGGCCTTTTCTCCTGCCTGCGTCTCCAACTCCTGCCGAGCCAGGGCAATCGCCTGTTGCTGGTGCATGGTCAACTTGTCAAAAATCACCGGAAACTGGAACTGCTCGGCGTCCGCAAGCAGGTCGAATAGCATATCGGGGCGGTCGCCTGCGTAATCGGCCAGGGTCTCGGTGGCATACAGCCGTGATTGTTCCTTTTGGTTTGGGTCCCGATAAATCGATGACAGTGCATCGAGCAGTTGCAGCTTCGCAGGCCGCAACACCTCCCGCCAAGGCAGGAATTCCGAAGCCTGCCGAGCGACCAAATGCGTAGCCGCAAGCGTGCCGATGTCGTTCCAGCGCTGATCGTCTGGTGCATAGGTCGCCAAAGCACATGCGGCTTGAAAGCGGCGTTCAGTCTGGTGATTCGGATCGAGTGCGACCTTCCACAACGGCTCGACAATGGCATCCTTGTGTGCGATGAGAGCATCCCGCACGACGGGGAACTGGATTGGCGTGACTACCAGCAACTGCTCTTGCAGACTGGTGACTTGGGTTGAATCCGCAGGCAGCAGTGCCAGTGCGGCGTGGAGTTTTTGGCTGGAGCCTTGCGCCGATTCTTCATATTGCGCTCGCAGCAGCGGATCAGCCCAGCGGCGATAGCCATCAATCCTAGCGACGATCCCTGGCACTTGAACGATGTCCGCAGCCACGAGTTGGTCAACGAGCGAGGCAGCCTGGAAGTTACCGTTGATCTGCCATGCCACCACAGCAACCGCAAGCAATGCGGCGGCGGCGATACCGGACCGAATCCCATACACCCTTGCAGCCCTGCCCATCATCTTCCGCTGTGGTTCGGTCCAGTTCGTGCCGTTAGTCAGCAGCCGTATGTTGAGCGATTCCCACAGCGATGGCAGGTGACGATTCTCTGGCTTGGCGTTCCACAAGGCAGCTCGCTCTGCAAGGCGCAGTTCGGCTCGGCCACGTCGGGTTTCTTTCTGCTTGCGAGTGAGCCAATCTCGTAGTGGGGGCACGAGGTAGTCGTGGGTCAATTGGTAGAATTTGGAACTGGGGTCGCTGCCTGAATCGGTTTGAAAGCCTTCAGGGTCGGTGGGCGTGATGAGCCGCAGTTCCCCGTCGAGAATGCGCAGCAGATCGTTGAAGGCACCCGGGCGACCCTGATAGCCGGAAGCGTCCAAAAGCTCGGCATGGGACCGCATGTGGCCCCTGATGTCGGAGCCCACCTCGGGCAGCAGGGCCTTGAGGACCGCACGGGCCGTTTGTTGATGGAGTCGATGTGTGGGATTGGCCGTGCGGGAACTGAAAGACTCTTCCAGAAAGTTGACGCCAATCCCTTGCGTGCCGCCCACGCGCTCGAGTGTCGCAGGCACCCAAGGTTTGCCTTTGAACGGCTTCGTCGCCATGGTGGTGCTGATGCTGCCGCACATCAACCCGCCGGTGGTGAAGGCGTCCGAGGTCGAGAGCGTCAACGCGCCGGGCAATGTGATG
>CAZUPX010001136.1:0-11882 GCA_964622155.1 uncultured Planctomycetaceae bacterium
GCCCGCGAAGCCGGACGACGGAATACTTGCGCCAATAATATGCGCAACAATGCATTTGCCGTCATTCAAGTGGGGGAAAGCAAGAAGTCTTTCCCCGGTTATGCCAGCACTGTGACGAAGACGAGCGGCGCCACGACCACATATTACCGCGTTTCATGGGTCGTCAGCATCCTCCCGAACTTGGAACACAACGATCTATATCAGAATTGGCAGAACCCGAATCTTGCCCTCAACCTGCCGTCTGCATCCGGTGGTCCCGCCAACGTGCTGGCCCGGCAACAATATATTTCACAAATCGCGGTTTTAGTTTGTCCGAGCAACTCCAATCCCGATCTGGGCGACAATCCGCTCTCATACGTTGTGAATACCGGGTCGGCGCTGACGGCAGGAGACAATTTCGGTTCATGGAATTGGCCCGAAGATGGCAACAGCGGCGTGTGCTTCAATCAGAGCCATCGGGGTGTGCTTTCCGCGACGGCCGCAAGCGGAGATCCGACCTGGGACAACCGGCCTACCAAGAAAGTCGGACTCGACTTTGTCAATACGAACGATGGAACCAGTCACACGCTCCTGATGAGCGAAAACCTGCAAGCCGGGACCTGGGCCGTCGATCCGGGAATCGAAACGATAACCTTCAATTCGGATCAGGCTGTTCGACAGAGTACGGGCTTTGTATGGTTCATTACCGGCAACCAACACAACGATGGGTTGCCACAGGCAACTAGCATTCCGCTGGCAGGTACCAACGATGCCAACTACACTGCCGGCGCGATGGAAATTAACTCAGGCAAGGCGGCGGTGAGTGGCCCGCTAAAACCCGGGTACAATCCCGGCGACTCGAACCCATCGGGACTCGCGTACGCACGTCCCTCATCGAATCATCCGGGCGGCGTCAACATGATGTTTTGCGACAACCATTTGTCGTTCATCAACGAGGAGATTCCGTACCGCGTATACACACAGTTGATGACGCCATTTCAGAAGCAGACGATTGTGGACTACGACTCGGGCGGCAAAGCGATCAAAGCGAGTTACACCAGCACTGGTAGCCCCCCTTGGGCACCTGGAACAAAGGGTGTTAAAGTGCCGTGGCTGTACACCCCCAACGACGCCGACTACAACTAGCCGCACCGGCTAGCCGAAATCCACAGCGCCCCGCGACTCGCGGGGCTTTTTTATTTGCCAGCCATGTGGTGGACTACCTGTGCGCATGAATAGCTAGCATGCTGGCAGTGCATGCGTAGAATCTCCTCCCGTCGCTCGATCTCGCGGTGTTCCGTGGGCGACACGGAGGGACGCCCGTGGCTGCTCCTCAACGACCTGGCGGCTTCTCGCTCGTCGAGCTGTTGGTCGTGATCGCGATCATCGGATTGTTGATGGCGCTTGTGCTGCCGGCCATCCAATCCGCTCGCGAATCCGGCCGCCGCAACACGTGCGCCAACAACATGCGGCAGACCGGGCTCGGCCTTGTCAACCTGGCCGAGACGAAAAAATCGTTTCCCGGTTACGCGACGACTGTCCGCAAGACCGTGGGCGCGACGAAGGTGTTTCGCGCGTCGTGGGTAGTGCCGACTCTGCCGGCGCTTGAGCGCAACGATTTGTATCAGAGTTGGCAGAATCAGACCCTCGCCTTCGACCTTTCCACGCCAGCCAAGCGCAACGCCCACGTCTCGCCAATCTCGGTCATCTTGTGCCCTAGCAATTTCAATCTCAACCTCGGCGACAATCCGTTGTCGTTTGTGGTCAACACCGGAGTTGCGTCTTCGGCGGCCGACAACGACTACGATATTGGCGTCACCTACCCGTTCAATTTTTCGAAGCCGTTCAACGGGATGAACTGGCCGGAAGACGAAAACAGCGGCGTGTTCTTCAATCATTCACAACAAGACTACAAACAGGCGCCCAGGAAGACGTCGCTCGACTTTGTAAACAACAACGACGGCACCAGTCAAACGCTCTTGCTCAGCGAGAATCTGCAAGCGACGAATTGGGCGACGGATCCGGCCAACGCCAATAAGGCGTTTCACAGCGATTTCGTCGTGCGCCAGAACACCGGCTTTGTGTGGTTCGTCACTGGCAACCAGAACAATGAAGGACCACCGACCGCGACGGTTGCCCCGAGCTTTACGAGCGTCTGCTTGCCGCAGTCGATGAGCATTAACGCAATGTCTCGGTCGGTCAGCGGCACGCCGCTTGTGAAGTTCGACCCGAGCAAGCTCACGCAACCCACCGGCCTGGCCTTCTCGCGGCCGTCGTCGGCTCATCCAGGGGGCGTCAACGCGGTCTTTTGCGATGGGCACTTGCAGTTTGTGCATGAGGAAATTGGCTACCACGTTTATTCGCAGTTGATGACGCCGCAACACAACCGCGTGATCGTCGATCGAGACCCCAGCGGCAATCCCATTCGCGCAAATCACGGTAGCGCGACGTCCCCCTCCACGCCCGGAGTGAAGAAAGTTCCCGTCCCGTGGGTCTACAGGCTCAACGCGGCCGACTATGGGCAATGATGGGCGTGCCCCTCTCAGTTCGTACGACAGGGTTGGGGCGAGCAGTCGAGCGACACCATCAATGGCAGCGCACCCCCTCACCCGGCCCCGGCGCGCCGGGGCCACCCTCTCCCACGAGGGGAGAGGGAAGATCCTATCGCGCGTGGCGGAATGTGGCACCGTTGAGGCTGAGCGCGCCAGGCCCGCCAAAAAGAATTCGCAGCCGAGTATCTTCGGCCGTACGGCCAGCGATTGTGAGTCGGTGCTTGCCGGCCGCTAACGAGACGGGGGCGAATTTTTGCGTGTAGTCGCCACCCTGGACGTTGTAGACGACCGACGAATCGACCGTCAGCTTCAAGTCGCCGAAGTGCCAGACCTGGAACTGATAGACGTCGTCGATCGGCACGTCGAAGATCGCCTGCAGCGAGAACGGCTGGTTCGCTTCAACCCCGTTGCCAGCCAGCCACGCCGGATTGACCGTCTCCTGCACGGGCACCGTCTTCCCGTCGGCCAATTTCAACAGCAGTCCGCGTGCCAGGTTGGTCGGCTGATCCGGTAAGGCCGGCAGCGGTTTAGGAGGCTCGATCGTCAAGTGCAGCGGCGCCGAGGCGATTCTGGCTGGCGTGCCATCGCGCTTGACCGCCACCGCCTGGAGCGTCACGGGCCCAAGTCCCAATAGCCGTGGATTCACGTCCACTTGTCCTTGCTCGCCCGTAATGCGCCCCAGCGCGCGGTCGTTGTGCATGATGAAGATCTCGCTCATCGACGGCGCACGGGCGCGTATTTTCAACGTCTCGTCCCAGCGTGCCGTTCCGGTGGGCATGGTCGCCAGTTGCGCGGCCAGATCGTGATTCTTCACGACGACCCCGAAGATGGCGCGGCCCTGCGATTCGATCGGCCCGGCCTCGATTCCAACCACGCGCAACTCGTGATAACCGTCGGGTTCGCTGGTCGAATCCCAGGACAGAGTGGCGCCGGAGTTGGCCCAACTGAGGCGGCGGCCGTCAACGAACAGCTCAAAGCGGTCGATTTTTCCGCCCATCGGCAGCGTGGCCGAGGGCACCAGTTCGATCGTGCCCGAAACCTTAGCGCCCGGCTTCACTCCCTCGACTTGCACCAGCGGAATATTCGCCCAGGGCCGACAAAGCGGATCGCCCACGATCAGCAGTTGCGCCGGGGCGAAGACAGATTGATAGTAGGCCTCCGCAAGCGTGCAACCTTGGGCATAGTGTACGTGAAGCATTGGCGTGGGAAACTTGACCCAGATTGCGAATGGCTCGACCACCGTGCCGCTGGAACCGGCGGCCCCATATCGCAAAAACTCGGTGAGTGGTGTCTGGGAACCACCTTCGCGGAGAATACCGCCAAAACTGGTGAAGTTCTCGCAAATCGCACCGGGCAGAATCTTGCTGCGCGTGCGGGCCCAGGAGTAGTCGGCCGTGCCTGTCATCGCGCCTTGGACGTTGTCGCGCCCCGCGGGCATCGGCTGCGCGATGATCTCGGCGCGAACGCCCAGTTTCTTCAGCAAGGCAACGGCCACGTCAAACTCGTCTTTGGCGGTCTTGGATCGTGCGTCGCCGGTGGATGGCGATTTCCCGAGGCTCGGCTGGTCCCTGCGGGTTGTCGACCGCACATCCTCGGTCTTGCTGAAGTAGATTGTTCCCTTGGGCATGGTGCCGTCGGCAGTTGCGCTGGCGCGCAAGTAGGCCGCGGCCTCGCGCACGGAATTGCCCCGGCCGCTGGTCATGGCCAGCATCGTCGAGAGCATATAAGGTTGGCCCCCGGCCTCGCTCAGCCGTCCCCTGACATCCCAACCGTACCAACTGCGAAACCCGTGTGTCGGATCGCCGACCTCGCGGTCTCGCGTGAAGCGCATGTAGCGATTGCTTTGCCAGTCCATGGCCAGCGCGCTTTTGCCGAATACTAAATGCCACAAGAATGTGGCCGAGTTGATCGAACAGGTCGGCCGCTGCTGGTCGGTCAGCTTGGCCCCGGCCAGGTCGGAGCTGAGATCGACAGCGTAAGGAAGATCACTCGAGTACACGATGTAATCGATCTGGTCAGACACGCCGCGACGCTTGATGGCCTGCAGAACCGGGCGCAGAATCTTGTCTCGAAACGTCTGGCCATCGGTGCCTTCGAAGCCTTCGGTCCAGTCGATGTTGATGACATTGACCGGCGGTATGCCGCGCAACTGGATGAAGTGGTTGGCGACGGTTTGCGAGGCCCAACTGGCCGAATTGACGACCACGACCACGTTTTCGGGCCCGCCCCCGGCCGTCGTGGGCTTTGCGCACGCAAGCGCCCCGATGGCCGCTGCCAGGCGCGCGGCGCCAAAGAATCGTCGGCGGATCATGAACTGGGCGCCTTGCTGCTGAGCGTTCGCGGCCATCCAATTGATTCGATCATACGCCCCCCAGTACGCGCCCGCCAGCACCGGAAGTGTGCTCGTTGGCCGTCGGGTTCACGGGGCAACCGAGGGACTCGATTAATCCCTACTTCTTGCCCAGTCTGCGCTGCGCTTGAAAGAATCGTGTGAGGATGTCTCCGCACGGGCGCAGCAAGACGCCACTGACAGTCTGCGGCCGGTGATTGAGTCGCGGATCGCTCAGAAGTTGATACAGGGTACGCACCGCTCCTGCCTTGGGATCGGCGGCGCCGTAGACCACCGAGTCGATCCTTGCTTGAAGAATCGCACCGGCGCACATGGGGCACGGCTCGAGAGTCACGTACAGCGTGCAGCCTGCGAGCCTCCAACAGGACAGGGCTTGGGCCGCCTGGGTGATGGCGATCATTTCGGCGTGGGCGGTCGGATCGCGCAGTTGCTCGCGCTGATTGTGCGCCGCGGCAATCACGCGCTCCTGGTGTACGATCACCGCTCCGACCGGCACTTCCTCTTCGGCCAGCGCCGCCTCGGCCTCGGCCAACGCCAGTTGCATGTAGTGTTCGTGCATATTTAAACCGTCGAGTAACAACGACGGATCTATCACTACAAAGACACAAAGGGGACCAAGAGGGTCAGTGGATGATGCGCTTGATTCCGTCCTTGAGCAAGGGAACGTTGAAATTAATAAGCAAGCCGAGGCGCATGCCGGTTAGCTTGAGAGTGGTTACACCTCCGCGGTTTCTCCGTAGCGTGTTCTCAACTTCGCAGGCCTTGGGCTTGCAATAATTTGTCCGTCGCGCGATAGGCCTCGTCGACCCATTCGACGATTCGCTCGGGCTCAGGCGAGTACTCCAGCTCGATCGAGATTGTGCGGTCGCCCAGGTTGAGATTCTTGATCTCTCGCAGATACGCCGCAAAGGGGACAACTCCGCGCCCCGGCGGCAAGTCGCCGTGTACCTTGCCGTCGCAATCCGACAGGTGTACGTGGCCCACGCGGCCGGCGAGGCGGCGAACCTCGTCGGGGCCCACGTGCGAGAGAACCAGGTGGGAAATATCCAGGTTCGCCCTGACGTTCTCGAGTCCAACATCGTCCAAGAAACGAACCATCGTGTCGACGTTATTGACCAGCGACAGTGGAAACGGCTCAAGTTCTAGAACGATTTCCAGCCCCAGTTCGGACGCCCTGCGACCCAGCTCGGCGACGGCGCTTGTGCCCAGATGCCATTGTTCCTGCGGCGGAATGACTTCGCGATTCCAAATGTACTCGCCGATCACAAGCAGCACGTTCTTGGCCTGGAATTCGTAGGCCAGGTCGAGAAACGTCCGCACTCGCTGGATGTGAAAGTTCCGCACGCTGGCGTTGAAGTCGACCAGGCCGACCGCCACGCAGGGGAGCGAAACGATCGGCAATCCAAGCGCGTCGCATTCATCCTTGATGAGCCGCCGCTCGCGGACGTCGAGCAACAGCGGATCGACAAAGACGTCGACGCAATCGAAGCCGATCTCTTTCGTCTTGCGCAGTCCAAAGACGGTCGGCTGGTTGGCCTGTACCCACGCGGAGTTGATCAGCCCGAGTTTCATCTTGAGAGGCTGTAGGCTGGAGGCCGTAGGCTATAGGTCGAACGAATTGAATTCCTTCTTCATCCCTGCAACCTGGTCGCCTACAGGCTGTTTTCCGGTCGCCAGACTTTGATCGCCGAGTCAGCAACCTTGGCCAGCGGCTTGTAGCGCGGGTGTCGCGATTCTTTGTAGGGGTTGTTGCGCGCGGCGTTGTAGCAGCAGATCAACGACCAACGTGGTGCGGGCGAGCGATTCTGGTCCGAGCGGTGCAGCAGGTTACAGTGAAAAAACAGCGCATCGCCAGGTTCTGCCTCAATGTATTTGAGCGGCAGCCGCTCGAGCGCGGCGGCGACAATCTCCATGTCGGCGCCTGTCTGGTCGCCGGTTTTGCCATGCTCGATGCGCCCCATCTGGTGTGAACCTACGAGCACTTGCAGGCAACCGTTTTCCTTAGTTGCCCGATCGACGGCGATCAGGCAACTCGCTAGGAGCGGATACAGGCAACCGTTTTGATACCAATAGCCGTAGTCCTGGTGCCACTCCCAGGCTCCGCCGACAAACGGCTCCTTGAGCATCATTTTTGTGTGGTAGTGATAGACCTCGCCACCCAAAAGCTGTTCCATGCGTTCGACGATCCGCGGCGATCGCGAAAACATGCTGTACAGGTTGTCGCCGGCCTCGTTCCACAGGGTGAGCTTGGTGATCTGACCCGTCGAGTCCTTACGCCCCACGGCATCTCCAACCAGCGCCTGATCGGATTTGGCATAGCCCAACAGGATCCGCATCTCCTCGGCGTCAAACAAGCGCGGGACAAACAAATAGCCTTGCTGGTGGAACGCGGCCAACTCCTGAGGACTGAACAGGTTCGGTAGGGTCGTGGGATTCATCGACGATTGGTTCTTGAGTATTCGCGTGGGCGGCCCACTCCGCGCAAAAGCTGCGCTGACACGAGCGCGTCGGCTGTTATACCTTTATAGCAGCTTGTTGGTGTGGTTTCAGCCGTGACGCCACGTTTCCCCGGAGGAGCGCGAAGCTTGAATACCGTCGTGGGGCGCCCATGGTCCGATCGACTGAAGAATCCTGCCTTGGCGCTGCTGGTGATCTACTGGCTGTGCATGTTCGTCGGCACCCACATCCCGCAGCACGATCTGATCGTGCCCGAGCAAATCAGCGACAAGTTGGTGCACGCGGTCGCGTACGCCGGGTTGACAGTGCTCTTGCTGCTGAATTTGTTTTTGCGGACCTCGCTGCGTTGGTACCACGGACTAATCGTCGTGCTCACGGTAGCGGCGGTCGGGATATTCGACGAGTTGACGCAGATTCCCGTCGGCCGAGAGTTTGATCTCGTGGATTGGGCCGCCGACATGATCGGAGCCTTGACTGGATTGGCCATCGTCGCCATTTCAATGGCGGTCCATCGCAGAATCGGCCGAGGGCTTCAGGTCAGAGGCCGTAGGTAGACGGTTGGCATGCTGGCGTCTTGCATTCGGCCTGCACTCTTATACCGCCGGCGTGGGCGGTCGGTAGTCGCGCACGTCGAGCGAACGGAACCACTCGATCGCCTTGACGAGCCCCTCTCGCAATTGCACAGTGGGCTCCCACCCCAGGTGCTTCTTGGCCAGCGTGATGTCGGGGCAGCGGCGCACGGGGTCGTCAGTGGGCAGCGGTCGATGGACTAGTTTCGACTTCGAACCCGTCATTTCGAGCACCAGGTTCGCAAGTTCCAGAATTGTGAACTCACCGGGATTGCCGAGATTGACCGGACCGATGAAACCATCGGGGCCGTTCATCATGCGGATGATCCCTTCGACAAGGTCGTCGCAGTAGCAGAACGATCGGGTTTGCTCGCCGTCGCCGAAGATCGTGATGTCTTCACCCGCCAAGGCTTGGCGAATGAAATTCGACACGACGCGGCCGTCGAACGGGTGCATTCGCGGACCGTACGTGTTGAAGATTCGGACAATACGGATGTTCACGTGATTCGAGCGGTAGTAGTCCATGAACAGCGTTTCGGCCACCCGCTTACCTTCGTCGTAGCAGGCGCGCGGACCGACCGGGTTGACGACGCCGCGATACGACTCGCTCTGCGGATGGACTTCGGGATCGCCGTAGACTTCGCTGGTCGAGGCTTGCAGCACCTTGGCCTTGCAGCGCTTGGCCATGCCCAGCACGTGGATCGCGCCCAGAACCGACGACTTGGTGGTTTTGATCGGATTGTACTGATAGTGGCCGGGCGACGCGGGACAAGCCAGATTGTATATCTCGTCGACTTCAAGCCAGATTGGCTGGGTCACGTCGTGGCGGATCAATTCGAAGTTGTGCCGCGCCAATAGGTGCGCCACGTTAGACTTCTGGCTGGTGAAGAAATTGTCGAGGCAAATGACGTCGTGTCCGGCCTCGACCAGCCGATCGCACAAGTGCGAGCCCAGGAAACCCGCCCCGCCGGTCACCAACACTCGCTTGTGGCTTGCCATGTCTTTTTTCTAGGCCTTGCGAATCTTGTCTCGGCCCGCGCGCACGTTTTTGGTGGCGTTGCGCGTGTCGACGACGAGCCGGGCGTGCTTGACGATGAAGTCGTAATCGTATGCCGAGTGGTCGGTGGCAATCAGTACGCAATCCTGGCGGGCCAGAAAATCGGCCTCCAGCGGCACGCTGCTCATGTCGGGCAGGTGGTGATGCCGCATCTTGGGCAGCCGCGGAACGTGCGGGTCGTTGTAGCTCAGGACCGCATGGGCGGCGCCCAACAGCTCCATCAACTCGAACGACGGACTTTCGCGCGGGTCGTCCACGTCCTTCTTGTAGGCCACGCCCAACACGAGAATCTTGCTCCCTTTGAGCGGCTTGCCGGCATCGTTGAGCGCTTCGGCGACCCGGTGCACGACATAGGTGGGCATGCCGGTGTTGATCTCGCCCGCCAGTTCGATGAACCGCGTCGGCATGCCATACTTGCGGGCAACCCAACTCAAATAGAACGGATCGATCGGAATGCAGTGCCCACCCAGGCCCGGCCCCGGATAGAACGCCTGAAAGCCGAACGGTTTGGTCTTGGCCGCGTCGATCACTTCCCAAACGTCGATGCCGATGCGGTCAAAGAGCATCTTCAGCTCGTTGACCATGGCAATGTTGACCGAGCGATACGTGTTTTCCAGAATCTTGCAGGCTTCGGCAACTTCGCAGCTCGACACCGGCACGATATTGACCACTGCGGTCGAGTACAGCGATTCGGCCAGCCGCGCGCTATTGGGCTCGGTTCCGCCGACGACTTTGGGGATTCCGCTGGCCGTGAAGTTGGGGTTGCCCGGATCCTCACGCTCGGGACTGTACGCCAGGAAGTACTCGCTGCCGAGCTTGAGTCCGCGCTCGGCCAGGATCGGCAACACGACATCGCGCGTGGTGCCGGGATAAGTCGTGCTTTCGAGTACGACCAACTGACCGGGCCGCAGAACTGCGGCGATTTGGCGGGCCGTGGCTTCGACATAGGCCAGATCGGGATCACGGCTTTCGCTGAGCGGAGTGGGCACGCAAATCAACAGCGCGTCGGCTTCGGCCAGACGCTTCGTGTCGGCCGTTGGGGTGAACTGCTTGCTGGCAATGCATTCTCGGATCCACTCCGAGGGGATGTGACCGATGTAGCTTTGACCCGCCAGGAGCCTGTCGACCTTCGAGTGGTCGATGTCGAAGCCCATCGTGCGAAAACCGGCGGCCACGAACGCTCGAATGAGCGGCAAGCCGACATACCCCAGCCCAACTACTCCAACCACCGCTGTCTTGTCGCGGATCGCCTGCTCGAGTGCTATCGCCATGCTTGAATGTGCCCTTGGAGGCGGCCCGTCCCAACGTCGCTGGGACCAAATGCCGGTAAGCTTTCAAGGATAACGCGCGGCCACCGTCTTTGCATGCTTGGCTGGCTGGATTTCAGGAGCCGATTGTAGCGAGTGGTCGGCCTGGAACCAGGATGCCATCGAAATCGAACCGACACGGCGGAATACTGGCCAAGTCGCCAAGTCCGGGCTCCGTTTCTCGACTTTACATAGCCGCCGCATTTGCGGTACATTTCCGCCTCATTCCCCCACGGACTATTCCTGCCACGAGGTTGTCGCGATGCGAATTATCACGGCGTTTGTTGCCTGGACGTCGGTCATCGGAGGATTCACGGAGCCGCTGGCGGCGGAGGATTTCCGCATTGAAACCAAGGTCTTCGTCGGTCGAAGCAAAACGCCCGCCAGCGAAAATCTCACGCTGTTCCAGTCCGGCTACGTGTACGACTACCTGTCCACTCCCGATCGGGTCGCTGTGTTCGACAAGCCCCACGGTCGTTTCATTTTGCTCGATCCAGTGCGCGAGTTAAAAGCGGAGGTAAAAACCGATGACGTGATGGTGTTCGCCAAGAGAGTTCGCGAGTTGGCGGCCAAGAATTCGAGCGCATTCATGAAGTTCGCCGCGGACCCTGATTTTGAGACGAAGTTCTCACAAGATGGTGAATTAACGCTAGCCAGTCGGTACCTCACCTATCGCTTGAAAACCGAGCCAGCCCCAAGCCCTGAGGCAGCCGATCAGTATCACGATTTTTCCGATTGGTACGCCCGGTTTAACGTCATGACAAACCCCGGATCGACACCGCCGTTTCCTCGCCTGGCCGTCAACGCCGAGCTTGCCAGCCGCGGGCTCGTGCCAACCGAGGTACACTTGACTGTCTCAGGCCAGGCGGGCCTGGGTGGGCGCAGCACCACGATGCGGACCGAACACCATGTCTCGTGGCGGCTGCTGGAAAGCGACGTCGAGAAAATCGCCGAAACCGCCAATCAATTGGCCGCCTTCAAAGCCGCGGAGCTGGCCGAGCTGCAGCCCAAATCCACCGCCACCACCAAGCGCTAGAGCGCTCTGGGGGTATCGGGCCGGTGATTGTTCTCCCAGTGGCAAACGAATTGCGCTCGGGTTACGATGGTGACACTCTCAATCCGCAGGAGATTGTCGCCATGCTTCGACCGCTTGCCGCACTGATCGCAGTCGCTTGCTCACTGGGCTCGCTGCATGTGGCCCTGGCCGACGTGAGCGTCGAAAAGACGCCCGGCGGGGTAGCCGTCAAGATCGACGGCCAGCCATTCACCGAGTACCTGGTCCAATCGGGCAGCAAGCCGATTCTCTGGCCCATCATCGGTCCCAACGGCAAGCGCCTGACGCGAAACTGGCCAATGGACACCGGCGTGCCCGGTGAAACCGATCGCGACCACCCCCACCAGCGTTCGTTATGGTTCACGCATGGCGACGTCAACGGCATCGATTTCTGGAGTGAGGGCAAGGGTCGCATTGAACATCGCGAGTTCGTCAAGGTCTCGGGCGGGCCGACCGCCACGATCGTCACGAAAAACGATTGGCTGAGCCCGGACGGCAGCAAGCTTGTCTGTCAGGATGAACGGACCCTGGGCTTTGGCGGCGACGGCGAGCGGCGC
>CAZUPX010001137.1:0-4534 GCA_964622155.1 uncultured Planctomycetaceae bacterium
TCGACGCCTCGCTCAACGACGGCGACAACGTCTCGGACGTGACCTTCGAATTCAGCGAGGACGTGCTTGACTTCGACGCGGGCGACGTCACGTTCTCCGGCGGCACGCTCAGCAACTTCGCGGGGTCGGGCAAGAGCTACAGCGCGACCTTCAAGGCCGACGACGCCACTGACGCCACAGTCTCCGTGTCCGTGACGGCGGACAGCTACACCGACCTGGCCCTCAACAGCGGCGGTGCAGGCTCCGACAACGTGGTTATCGACACCGAAAACCCGACGCTGACGGTGAACATCGTCGATACGTTGCTGCACGACATGGATGGCAGCTCGCTGGTGACGTTCAAGTTCAGCGAGGACGTAACGGATTTCGACGCCGGCGACGTTTCCGTCTCCGGCGGCACGCTCAGCGACTTCGCGGGCTCAGGCGACAGCTACAGCGCGACCTTCAACGCCAACGACGACGTCGAGACAGTCGTCGAGGTTTCGGTTGCCGCGGACAGCTACACCGATCTGGCGCTCAACGGCGGCGCCGCGGGCGCCGACACGGTCGTTATCGACACCGTGAACCCGGCGCTTGAGATCAGCGACGACGAAGCGGGCATCGCCAACATCGCGGGTGGCGATGTGACCTACACCTTCCGATTCAGCCAGGCTGTGAAGGACTTCGACGCCAGCGACGTCGACGTGAAGCAAGGCACCGCCAACGCCGCAACGTTCGCCCAGCTCGACGCGGTGACTTACACCATGGAGTTGACTCCGGAGGCGGGTTTCGAGGGCGACATGACGGTGGACGTCGCGGCGGGCGCCGCAACCGACGCCGTGGGGAATGCCAGCATCGCGGCGACCCAATCGGTGCAGGCGGTGGATACCAAAGCGCCGACGGGCAACGTGGAAATCAACGCGATCGACAAGGATAGCGGCGCCTCGGCAAGCGATTTCATCACCAACGATAAGGTGCTCTCGGTCTCCGGCGTCCATAGCGCGCTCGACGCAGGCGATGAGATCCAGGTGAGCAGCGATGGCGGCCTCACCTGGGGAAATGCCACCCTGAACGGGAACGCGTGGAGTTACGCCGATCCGGCTACCCATGGCGACGGCGTTTTCAACTACCAGGTGCAGGTTGTGGACGCAGCAGGCAACGTCGGCGTCACGGACAGCCAGGCGGTCACCATCGACACCATGGCCGCGAGCGACATCCTGTTCGCGTTTCTAGACGTTACGACGCCGACGCTTCCGGTAGGGTTTGTGATCGCGTTCCTTGGTGCAACTCCCGATGATGGTCTCAGCGCAACGCCCGCTGACAATTACACTTTCGCTGTCGAATCCTGGTCTGGACCCGGCGCGGTGGGTTTCTCCATCACCAATGGAACCGAGTTGCGCAAATCGGGAGCGCTGATTTCAGGTGCTACCTACGATGTCACGATCAAGGCGACGGACGTCGCGGGCAACGCCAATAGCGAAACGGTATGGATCTACTGGGGCAACAACATGTCCGGCGAATTTAAGACCGCGGTCGCCGGAAGGGCCGACGTCATGTACGGGTACGGGCTGGGGGATACGCTGTCCTCATTGGACGGCAATGACACGCTGTTCGGCGGCGCCAGCGACGACACGCTGTATGGCGGCAGCGGCAACGACACGCTTACCGGTGGCAGCGGCATGGACTCGCTGTACGGCGGCGCGGACAACGACGTTTTCGACTACAACGCCGTTTCGGATTCCCCAGTGGGGTTTGGCAACCGCGACGCGATATTTGACTTTGCCGCCGGCAGCGACCGCATCGATCTGTCGAGCATCGACGCCAACGCCTCGACCTCGGGCAACGCTGAGTTCAACTTTGTCGCCGCAGCTACTTCCTCGGTCGTCGCGAACAGCATCACCTGGGAGCTAACGGACGTCGACGCTGCTGTCGTACGCGGCGACGTCACCGGCGACACGGTTGCCGATTTCGAGATCCGGCTCTTCGGCTCAGTTGATCTCACCGTAGGCGACTTCCTGCTCTAGCAGTACCTCCCGGCTCCCCGGGCAGCGTGGCGCAACGCCTGGCCGCTCCGGTAAAGCCATCCGCTTCATAGCCTTGCACCTCCCGGGCGCGCGACGCGCCCGTTTTGCCGCGTCGCGACACCGTGACAAATGTCACGGCCGCCCCGTTTTTCCTAGGAGTCCTCTCCTATTCTCCGTTGGGTTCGCACACTCATGTGTAACCCCCTGCTTTAGCGGGAGAATCCGTCTCGTAAATCAAGCAGTTTGTGGGCAGTGAATTGCCCACCAGCAGAACTGCAAGATAAATAGGTCACGCTTGCCGGCGAGCGCCACGCACCGGAGCACGAGAAATAGTTCCTGCGAGGTAAGCCATGTCAACGACCGATACGACGATTACCGAAGCTACGCCCACGGTAAGCACCGACCTGCTCGACTACCCGCCGGGCGCGAACGCAACGATCACGGCATCCGATTTCATCATCGGCAGCACGATCGAATTCCAGGTGCTGCACGTCACAGAGTCGGGCGACGACGGCGTCTGGGGCACGCTCGACGACGTCATCGGCGACAACTCGGGCTCGGGCCACGAGCCCTGGTACGTCACCGACGGCGTGCAGATCATCCTCGCCGGCGCAGATGGCGAACTCGGCACCGCGGACGACGTCATCACCGGCGACCTCGACGGCGTCGCCGACGGCAACATCGTCACCTCCTGGTACGTCGACCCGGACGATTCGATCGGCGCGACCTTCCTCCTCACCGGAAGCAGCGATAGCGGCCAAAGCGCGACGACTTCATTCACCGATGCTGCACCGAGCGGAAACGTCAGCCAGGTCTACCAGCACTGGGCTGACGCGGGTGGCGCGGCGTGGCAAGCCGCGATCCTGAATGACGGCAAATCGGACTATTTCGAAGGCGAGGTCGTTCCGCACGCCTTCGTCATCAAGTCGAGCAACTCGACGCCGCTTGTAAACGGGCAGAGCTACTCCTTCACGATCACCTACGACTATTACCAGCAGAATACGGATGCCGGCGGTTTTTATGAGATGACGACGTTCAATCTCGATCGAATCCCCGGCCTGCTACCGAATGCGTCCGGTAACGCTCCCGGCCTCGATGGTGCGTTCACCAACGGCGGCGGGATGAACGGAAGCTTCTACGCGGTCGATGCCAACATCACTGATGTGAGTGCGGTGACTTACACCGGCACCGGCACGAAATTCGGCAACGTCACGGTGACCTTCATCTACACCGGGCCGACGTCGACCAATCAAAGCTCGCAAGTTGCGGAGATTTATTTCGGCTTGCGCGTCGCTAAACCCGGCGATGTTCCCGACCAAGGCGCGGGCGCGACCAACGGCGCCACCGATTGGACGGGCGGATCGCTGCAAACTTCCGCCAGCAGCGGAGGCACGCTCCAGCTCGACCCGTCCGCCATCATCGATGGCGAGATCTCGGGAATGAAGTTCAACGACATGGATGGCGACGGGACCAAAGATGGCGGCGATGGCGGCATCGCAGGCTGGACCATCTACCTGGATAACGACGCAATTATAGGCAACGGATTCATCACCTCGACCGTGACTGGAGTCGACGGTAGCTACACGTTCTCGGTCACCCCCGATGCGGACCCGCTGGACGGCGACAACGACCCGTACTACGTCTATGAGGCAAGCGTGGCCGGCTGGACGCAGACGACGACCAATCCGGCGCCCATCACAATCACCGCCGCGGATCCCACCGAAGTCAACGTAAATTTTGGCAACTTCCAGCACGTCTCGATCTCGGGCATCAAGTTCCACGATCTCGATGAGAACGGTACTTTCGATGGCAGCGATTTCGGTCTTCCGGACTGGACGATCTACATCGACGCCGATAACGACAACTTTTTTGACGTTGGCGAGGCTTCGACGATAACCGGCGTCGGCGGCGCCTACAGCTTCACCAACCTCGGGCCCGGCACCTACACCATCCGCGAAGTGAACAAGACCGGCTGGACGCAGACCGCGCCCGGCAGCGGCGAGCACCTCATCTCCACACTGAGCGGGATCGACAGCACCGGGCGCAATTTCGGCAATTTCGAGGAGCCGGTGCCGCCGCAGCTCACGATCACAGGATTCAAGTGGGGGGATGCTGACGGCGATGGCGTGTGGGATCTCGGGGAGACGGGGCTTAGCGGCTGGACGATTTACCTGGACACGGATACCACTCCGGGTGATGGGATTGCAGCAAGTGGCGTTTTTGCGGTCGCCACTACCGGCGTGGACGGGTCATATAGCTTTAGCGAGACTCTCCCTCTAGACGACACCTATTTCATCTACGAGAAGGTCGAGTCGGGGTGGGTGCAAACCAGTAATGGTGGCGTCACCATCGTCGTCGAGGCCGACGGAGATGTGACCAGCACTCCAACTGGAGCGGTCACCAACACGGGTGGTAGTGGAACCTCGGGATCTGCCGGGGCGTTGAACTTCGGCAATTTCCTGCCTGCCCCCTCGCTCAACGTTGTCAAGGACGCGGTGGCCGGCCAGGTGGCCGATGAGGCGGACGAGGTG
>CAZUPX010001138.1:0-7052 GCA_964622155.1 uncultured Planctomycetaceae bacterium
CCTCCGCCCATGCCGCCACCCATGCCGCCACCCATGCCACCACCCATGCCGCCACCCATGCCGCCGCCCATCATTCCACCGCCCATCATTCCACCCATGCCACCGCTCATGCTCTGGATGGGAATTACGAGGTCGGCGACCGGGTAGGCCTTGGTCACCAGTTCGGTGCTGGCCTTTTCGGTGGTGGTGATCAACAGTACTTCGTCCTTGATGATGTAGGTCAGTTCGTACGGGTTTAGCAGCAGCTTTAATGCGGACCGGAGCGAGATGCCTTTAAGCGACTTGGTGACCTGCGTTTCAGGATCGACGGCGGCGTCGGTGAGAGCTTTGTCATCGAGCTGGATTTCGATGCTGTGAAGATCCTTGAGATAGTCGACCACGCCTTGCAGGGGTGTTTCCTGGAAGTCAATGGTCGTCTCGCTTTTTAGTTCTTCCTGAATCCGGCGCTCGGCCGGCTCCATTCTCTTCAAATCGGTAAACACGTACTTTTTGCGGCGATAGGTCAACTCCTGCCACACGTCGGCCGCGGGATAGACAACTGGTTGATCGTCGGGAAAGGGAATCAGCGCCAGCTCGACGGGCCGGAGCGTATCGACGACGCCCTTCATACGCGCGTTTCGATACGCCAGATTGTCGGCGCGGGCGCCGGATTGATGTGCCACCAGCTCCGCGGTGGACGTGATCGGCGTGTCCGGGGCGACTTGCGGCATTTCGATCGAGCCAATGCGATCGGCCTCGGCATATCGTCCTTCGTCCATCAGCGAGGTAAAGCGGTCCATCAACTGCTTAGTCTTTTCCTCGTTGCGCAGCAATCCACCGGCAATGCGCAGTCGATCCAGCGCGGCGGTCCGTGCCTCTTGCTCTTGCTGATCGATAATGTCCTTCGTGGCCGCCTGACGATGGGCGTCGCGCAATGCAGTTTCCAATTGACCGCGCAATTGGGCCCGGATTTCCGAGCTAAGCTGAGGAGTTCTCACCACGCGTTCCAGCAGCAGCTTCAGCCCTTGCTGCACGCTGGCCGGATCATTACGCATGCGGCCGCGCGCCTCGCGCAGCTCATTTTCGACCTCGGCTCGCACCTGAGAGGTTACCAATCGCCGTTGTTGATCGACATCATCCAACAACTGGCCTTGACCGTCATCCACCAATGGAGCCTCAGCCTCATCGCTGCTGGCAGGTTTTCGGTATTTTGCGGCGTCGGCCTTCGTTGGCGGCTTCGCCTGCTCGTTGGCGGTTCGTTTGACTCGCAACTTTTCATCGCCGGCGCTCACGGGCTGGCCGGCGCGCACCTTGGCAACTTGCTTCTTGACGGCCGCCGCGGCTGGATCGTTAGGATCGCGGCGCAGCGCTTCAGTGGCCAGGCGCTCGGCAGTATCCAGATTGCCGGTGCCCGCTGCCTGACCGGCCAACTTGGCCAGTTCTTGCGTGCCTTCGTCCATGATCCGTCGAGTCTCCTTCAAGCCCGGGGTGCCCACTGTGATCAGCCGCAGCCCACCGTCTTCGTGCGCGGCGTCAATCAGGGCACCCAAAAACGCGTAGTCGGCGTTCGGCTCTCCCGCCGAGACTGTCCAAGTAAGCGACTTCGATTGATCGCCGACTATTCCGGTTAGCGCGATCTTAAGCTCGCCCGACGGCTTGCCCTTGCCCACGACGATCGTGTCACGATCGTTGCGCAACGGGGGCATTTGCTCGGGATAGACTTCGGCAAATTCCTTCGGCCAGGCAACGTCACGCGGCCACAGCACCGTGCCTTGCACGGCGAGGGCCAAAAACGCGCCAACCTGTTTCGGATCGACGCTGTCGCTATCGATTGCCAACATACCGCCGGTCAGGTTGGCCAAGGAGGCCAATAGCTGGCTGTCGACTTGCGGGCCGACGCCATAGCTGGTTACCGGGATTTGCTGTTCGACGAGCGATTTGACAACTTTGCGGTACTCGGTCACGTCCATGAAATTTGCCGCGCTTACACCGTCGCCGATATAGACAAGCGCCTTGGGGCCTGTGATCTTGTTGTCGGCGTAGCTAGCCGCGGCCGTTCGCAGGACCAACGGCATGTCTGTCGCGCCCAACGGCGCGCGTTGTTTGAGCGCCGCGATGGCTTGATTGATTTCATCGCCCGCCGGCGCCACGAACCCTGGTGTTAGCGGCACGGCCACGAGATCGGCGGCCAGCAGGTGTATTCGATCGCTGCGGCGCAAACTAGCGAGCAGAGTCGCAAGCGATTGCAGCCCCTTCTCGCGGATGCCGCTGGTCTGGCTGGCTGAAGTGTCAAATACGATGACGGTGTTACACGGAGCTGCCTGCGACGCCGCCCCTTGCGTCACCAGGCTCAAGGCAAAGTAGCCCGCCCCATCGTCGGCGACATACGTCTCCAAGCGAGGCTCGGTCGGGACCTCGACGCCGGCGGACATGCGAGTCATGGGCGCCAGCACCAATAGCGCAAGCGCAACAGATCGACAAATGGTCTTACGCATCAGACACCTTCTCTAATTCAACGAGAGTGCCAGCGGCTTGAACGACCTTCGTGTTCCGGTTGCGAGGGCCCAAAAGCGCGCGGAATGATTTGCCGAAAACTGGGGAGACCAAACAGCTCTCTCCCGAGCGCCTATTCTATTCGCTCGACAGGATTTACGCCATAAAATATTGCCAAAAAAACGGCCTTCGCGGGCTGTATCGCTGGCGCGGCCGATGACCATGATGCCAGAGGCCGCAAACTACCGGAAAAGGGGCTGCAAATGACCCGGCCACAAGGGGATGTCGTCCAAGATCATCCGCCCGGCCATGGGTGGCAGCCCACCCTGTCGGCAGTTGCCGGCAGCCAGACGCCCGCAGTCCAACGGCTTTGACTGGCGTGGCCAATTCGGAATAATGCATCTCGTCCCGGAGGCGGCGGATTCTCTGCCTGACGTCCTCATCATGAAGAAATATTGGGTTGCGTGCCTGGCTGCGGCGCTATTCGGCGCGGTCGCGACTGAATTATGGCGGAGCGCGGGCCCTCCGCACCCAGCCCAGGCCCAGGATCCGCGACTCGACCTGCCCGGTGCCAGGCGGGGCGAAGCGGTTCCTCGAACGGCAGTTTCGCCCGGCGTCAGCCGCTTGCCCCCCGGTCCGCCGCGCGGCGACGACTTTGCATTGACGCCCGAGGAGTTAGTCAATGTCTCGGTCTACGAAAACGTCAATCGCAGCGTGGTGAACATCGGCACGAAGACGCTGCGCAACGGCGCGTTTTTGTTCTTCGACGTCGAGGTTCCGGGCGAGGGGGCCGGCTCGGGCTCGGTGATCGATAATCTTGGACACATTCTGACCAACTTCCACGTCGTCGACGGTGCTCGCGAGATCGAGGCCACGTTGTTCGACGGCAAGAGCTACGAAGCCCGCCTGGTCGGCAAGGACGAGTCGAACGACGTGGCGGTACTCAAAATCGACGCACCCGCGCCTTCGCTGTTGCCCGTCGTATTCGGCGACTCAACGCGGCTGCGCGTCGGGCAGAAGGTGTACGCTATTGGCAATCCGTTTGGGCTGGAACGAACGCTGACTACCGGCATCATTTCGAGTCTCAACCGCACATTGCCCACGCGCAACCACCGCACGATCAAGTCGATCATTCAGATCGACGCGGCGATCAATCCCGGCAACTCGGGCGGACCTCTGCTGGACAGTCATGGGCGGCTGATCGGCATGAACACGGCCATCGCCAGCGCGACCGGCCAAAGCGCCGGCGTGGGCTTTGCCATCCCAGTGGGCAACATCGCCCGCGTCGTTCCGCAACTGATCGAGCGTGGCCGCGTGATCCGCCCCGATGCCGGCATTACGCGCGTGATGCAGACCGAAAAGGGGCTGCTGATCGCCACACTGGTCCCCGGCGGCCCGGCGGAAAAGGCCGGCCTGCAAGGATTCAAAGTCGTCAAGCAGCGCCGCCGTCAGGGCCCGTTCTCCTACGAAACCCAATCGATCGACCGCACCGCCGCCGACCTGATCGTGGCCGTCGACGGTCAGAAGGTGGTCACCGCCGACGATTTCCTGGGGATCGTCGAAGCCCGGCAGCCCGGTCAGGAAGTGATCGTCTCGGTCATCCGCGGCGGCCAGGAAGTGCGCGTGCCGGTGCGACTGGCGGCCGGCGAGTCGTGAGGAGCATTTCAGAGAAATCGTTTTGCCACCGAGGACACTGAGAAGCAAACTTGATCTTTGCTTGTCTTCGTAATTCAATCCCGCGCGTCCGTTCTTCTCCGTGCGTCTCTGTGGCCTCGGTGTGCTCCGTGGCAAAATCCTCGTCTTCGTATCGTTTGTGTCTCAGTGGTCGATCTGCCCGCACATTCCAAAGCGGACCGTGCCCTTCGTGGCAAATGGTGACTGATGCCGAGATTCTCGCTGCGGCAGATTTTGCTGGCGATCGTTGGTCTGGCCATTGGCTTTTCGATTTGGCGGCTGCCGAAGGGAAGTTGGATCGATGTTCCGCTGGCGACGCTGAGTTTTTTTTTCGTGCTCAGCCTGTGGGGGCATGCGGCGGCGACGCGGCGATTGCTCGGTGCGCATCGTGACCTGCGGCGCGAGCAGCGGTGGGGCGGTACGTTGCTGATTGTCGAATTGCTGGGCACGGCGGGCACGCTGATCGTGGCCTGGGGGTTTCGCTATCTGGCAGCGGCCGAATTGTCGCTAGTCGATCCGAAGGATGCCTTTCTCGATTTCGTACGGCAATCGACGCTGCCTCTCAATCTGGCGGTGTTGGGCATGCTGGTGGCAACGGGCTTGACGCCTTGGCAATTTGAGTCCGCGACCCCCCGACCTGTGCGGGAGAAACTCTACGGTTTCCTGGCTGCCGCGGGCACGCTGGCATTGATATTGGCGTTCTGGACGGAACGACTGCTGATTTGGTTTCTCGTTTACCTGGGGATAGCGGGCGTTGAGGCGGCCTGGCCGCCGTCGTGGTTGCCGCCGGACATCCATTTCAACAACACGGTGAGGATTCATCGCTTTACGTTTGGCAGCCTTGCCGGTTTGCCGCTGGTGATCGCAAATGTGGTGTTGATTGCTGGGATTGTCAATTGTTGGAACCAGTCGCGATTGAGATGGATGTTGGCAATCGTGTTGTCATTTGGTTTGGCGGCCCAGAGTTGGGTTGCGTGGTGGATTGGCGTGAAAGGTCTGCGGCAATTGTCGCCAGCGTTTCAGGACGCTGTCGAAGTCCCGCCGGCAGCGGTCGTTTTCGTCGTTGGGTTGATGGTCTTGCTGGCAGTTGCAACATTCACCTGGAGATTGATGGCCAAAGCGCCGGCGATTGACAACGCACGTCGCGTCGGCGAGCGGGCTCCTTTTTTGCACGAAGACTGGGTGGGAAGTTTGCTGTTAGGTCTGGCCGCAACGGCTCAAACCGCGTTCGGGGTGATCAACGTTGTTTCAGCGTCGAATTCTCTCTGGGGCGGAAGAGTCCCGATCAACCTTGAGTCGATCTTCTACTTTTTGACATCCGAGCCTGCGCAAATCATTTCCATCGCCGCGGCAATCGGCGGATTTGCGCTGGCATGGTCACGTTGGCGGCGCAGAAACGAGCCCATCGTCGATACGCTGCCGTGCATTGCCCCGGCCCAATTTGGCCTGACAGCACTCGGCATTTTGATTCTGGTGGTGACGAGCGCGCCGATTATCGCCGCCGTCAGCTTCAGTTATTGGTTCATTCGAACAGGAATAGTATTTTAGACCTTTGCAGCTTCCTGTCTCTGCGTTCTTAGCGCCCTCTGCGTTTCAAATCCCAAAACTTAGAAACGCAGAGGGCGCGGAGAACGCAGAGTGGGACAAAGCTTCATTCAATTCGCCTGCGTCCTCTCCGTCCTCTGTCCTCTAGATGGGGGACAAACGAATGTCAAGTTTTTTCATTGCAAATCCGGCATGGGATTTCTGGAGGGATTACGACCCTTGACCTTGATGGGCCGCCGGTGGTGTGCGAGCTGGGGCGTCGAGAGCAATCGTCGAGTGCCCCACGCTGGCTACTGGTTCAGCGACACTCTCCGTCCCTCGACCCGGATTTTGCCCGCGGCCAACAGGCGCAGCGCCTCGGGGTAGGCCTCACACTCGGCGACGAAGACGCGCTTTGCCAGTGTCTCGGGCGTGTCGTCGTCGAGCACCGGCACGATTTTCTGCAAGATGATGGGGCCATGATCGTACTGATTGTCGACAAAGTGGATCGTACAGCCGCTGATCTTGGCTCCGTATTCCAAGACGGCTTCGTGCACGCGGTGGCCATAAAAACCCTTGCCGCAAAACGCAGGGATCAAGGCCGGGTGAATGTTGAGCACGCGATTCTCGAAGTCGGGCGGGATGGGCACGAACGTCAAAAATCCGCCCATCACGACCCACGCCGCGCCGCTTGAGCGGCACGCGGAGAAGATGGCCTCACCGTAGGTCTGGTCGTCGGCAAACTTGCGGCGGTCGATCACCTGGATTGGCAGGCCGGCGGCGCGGGCGATTTCCAATCCGCGGGCATCGGGGTGGCTGGAAATCACCAGCGAGATCTCCGCATCCAAACGCCCGGCCGCTTTTCTCTCCAGCAGGTTTTTGAGCGTGGTGCCGCCGCCCGAGATCAGGACCACCAGGCTCAACTTGCGTTCGGACTGCGAGGGTGTCACTTCGGCACCACTTGGATGTAAAGCGCGACTTGCGCGGCACCGATTTTTGCGTCGATCGGTCCGACGCCCTCGAACGGCTCAAAACCAAGGCGCACCGAGAGAGTTTCTTGCTGGATGTAGTCGCCAAACCGCTCGGCGGCCGCGCGCACCGCCGCGTCGTCGGTGACGATCCCAACCAGAATCCGGTCGACGTATTCGCAGCCGCGTTCCTTGCGGCCAGTCTGAATTGCATGCACCAGCTCGCGCGCCAGACCCTCGGCCACGAGGCCGTCATCCAGCTCAGTCGAGAGCACGACGACGCACGACATCCCCTGAGCCGCGGCCCACCCCTCTTTGGCTTGTAAGCGAATCTGCAAGTCCTCGGCGTCGAGCGTCACTTCGCCGCACGACAACCGGAGCACGATTTGTTTGTCGGTCTCAAGGCGCGCCAGC
>CAZUPX010001139.1:0-5838 GCA_964622155.1 uncultured Planctomycetaceae bacterium
GTTGTCGCCGACGAGCTCGTGGCCTTCGCGGTTCACGCAATTGACGGCACCCATCAGCGTGGCGGCCTCGCTCGTGCGGTCGAGATACTTGATCACTTCGACCTTGTGCGGGATGGTCAAGTTGCAGCCTCTGAAGCCCATCGCCCTCATGCCGCGTATCGCGTGCTCCAGATCCTCTGGCGCGACTTCGATCGTCAGGTACCGCCAGTCGAGGCCCAAGGACAAAAAGGCCTTTTCCATCATGTACTGGGTCGGATTGCCGCTGACCGGCTGGCCGAATACGGCCACGACCTCCTGAATTGCTGAATGGGACACGGCGGCAAGCGGCTCCGGAAAATCGTGGCGGGCGCGAAGCAGGATTTCGTGCCGTCTATCTTGATCGACGAACCGTGCGATTGCAAACGCCGTGACTAGAGCAGGTCAAACTGCCGGCGGTTCACGGAATCCAGACTTTCGCCGGCGCAATGGCGGAGGCGGCGTCGCTCGTGCGGCGAGCCTTGATCCGCACGTACGGCGCGACGTACATGCTGCGATAACCGAAGCTGCCGACGACCGCGCCGCTTTCGGCGTGCAGCGGCTCGATCACATCCTCGATTGCGAAGCCGGCACGGCACATTCCACCCAGTAGCACTTCCCAGCGGTGCAAATATTCGAGCGTGCCGCCTTCACGATGCCGGCTGTCTTCGTCGGGCAGCGGCCCGCGACGATAGTACGGTTCGGCAATCTCGTAGCGGCCGCTGGCGCCCGGCTCGGTCGTGGCCTGAAGGCTGGTCGGTTGCTTGTGCTGACTGATATACAGCCCGCCGGGCACGAGCACTTTGGCGACTTCGGCGTACACGGCAAGCACATTGGGCACGTAACATGTGCTGACCGGCTGAACCACAATGTCGAAGCTCGCCGGCACGAGCGCCGACAAATCGTCCATCGAAGCTTCGACGGTCCGCAGCTCCAGGCCCCGCTCAGCGGCCACGTCGCGGTCGAGCGCCAGCATCTGGGCGCTGATGTCGACGACCGTCACGTCCGCGCCGGCCGCGGCGTATAGCGCGCCGTGCCTGCCACCGCCGGCGGCCAGGCACAGCACGCGCTTGGCTTTGATACTCGCGCCCAACCAGCCCGCCGCGTCAACAGATTTTAGCGGGTCGCGAAACTCTTCGTCCGCGGCCGGTTTGGTAAACCGGGCGGCACTGCGCACTCGAGCGTCCCACTCTCGGCGGTTGTGGTCGTGTGGAAGATTCATTGACGATGACGTGGCACGGTCCCTTGCGGTGAGCATCGATTGCGCTGCCCTCGATATAACATAACCATCGACACCGCCCAGGACACGATTAAGGCAAACGTGCCAGGTTCGGGAACGGCAAGCATGCGAAGATTGTCGACCGCCACGTAGGCTGGCGTATTCATGCCATAGGTGTCGTCGTTGTCGGTCGACCGCAGGCCGAAGCGCAGGCTCTTGGCGCCAGCCAGCGAGGTCAGGTTCAGTGTCTCCCAGGTGCTAATGATGTAGTGGGCCTCACCCAGAAAATTTGCCAAATCAAAACTGACTGTATTGACGAGCGCGCCCGTTTTGTCGAAGCCCGTATATCCTCGAATGTCGAGCCTCAGATAATCGCCATCGACAAACTTGCGTGCCTGCGCATAGCCGTCGAGCATCGCCAGATAGACGTAGGTTGTGTTGGTCACGTCAATCGACAGCGGGCTGGTGTTCGAGGCCAGGTTGATCCACGAGTCGGCCGGATGGAAGAGATCCTCGGTGGGGTAGGCAGACGTGAAGGCCACACCATAGGAAGTGGACCCGCCGGCACCGGAGCCCGTGATGGCGCTGTACTGGTTCGGGGGACCCGGCGTCGACGTGTCGGTCGTGGCCGACATGGCCCAGCCGGTAAAGATGTCGTACTGCGTGTTGTAGACGTTGTTGAAGCTGTTGCCGGCGCTGGTGAAGTAACTGGCCGGGCCGGGATTGTTGTCGTATCCACCGGCGACGAGGCCCTGGTCCTCGAACGTGGTGATGATGTCTCCCTCGGCCACCGTGGCGAAAAACGTGATGGTCAATGCAATGACGAGCGAACGACGCATGGGTGAACTCCTCAGCTTGTTTGTCGCGTGATTACCATATTCAGAAGCCAGATTCGATTACCTCTCCTCCGCCGCGCGAACACAGGGCGGCCAACACGGCAACGTCCATCGAGTCGGTCAGGAAGTGCACCGAGCCGTCGGCGAAGACGGTGAATGCTCCGCCCGAGTGATAGCTGCTGATCTCCTGGCCGTAGTCGAAAAACACATACGCCGGACCGTAGGTGGCCGGAGTGTTGATCGGCGCCGACTGGTCCGACACATTGCGGACGCTGACCCAAATCGCATGGATGCCTTCAGGGCACTCGCCGACCAAGATCGTTTTCGACGCCCCGTCGGTGATCTCAGCCAGCGAAATGTTCTTCGCCAGGATCAGCACACCCCGCTCAGGTTTGTTGGTCGCGGTGGGCGAGCGCAGGCCGCGCTCTCCGTTGACGGCACAGTAATCGGTGCGGGCGTAGCGGTTTGGCGACGAGCTGGGCAGATCGGCCGAGGGCTTCCAGAGGTTGTCCTTTGGCGAGGTGGGACACAAAAGCACGGACAACAGCGTATTGCCGGCTGACAAGTTGGTCGCGTCGGTGTAGGCCGCGTTCTGGTTCAGGCTGTTGTACAACGAGCGTTCCTCGAGATGCGGCAGGATGGCCGACGTCCAACTGAGGTTGGCGCTGGTGGCCGTCCAGCCGCCGCGCGGAAAGGTCTTGTAGGTGTCGTGGTAGTTGACCAGCGCCAACCCGAGCTGCTTGAGGTTGTTCTGGCACGCCGCACGCCGCGCGCTTTCGCGCGACGACTGGATGGCCGGCAGCAGCAGGGCCACGAGCAGGCCGATGATGGCGATGACGACGAGGAGTTCGACGAGGGTAAAGGCCCGCGAGGAGGAGAAGGCTGTAGGCCGTAGACTGTAGGCTGTAGGGGCGCGGGAAAACTTCGATTTGGATCTCTTGAGGTGCCACTGCTGGCTTGCCCAGCAGTGCCGCATGCCGCGTCCGATATCCACTGCTGGACAAGCCAGCAGTGGCACCCGGAGGACACTCGGCCCCCTTCGGTTTTGAGAGACGTCGATCACAACCGAACCGTTCGCGCGCACTGGCCAGCGCATGCCAAAGAGCGAACCTAAAGCGGAGTCGCGCGCACGCTGAGCACACAAGACCGCCAAGGGTCAATCGAGGCACGAGCGAGCGATTAGCGGCGTCCTAAGTCCAACACCAACCGGGGCAGCCGTCGTCCCTCGCGACCGGCTACTGGTCACGCGTTGGTAGGTCTTCTGACTTCCGAGCTTGAGGTAGCTGGCCTTCTCGTCGTTTCAAGGCTCTGGTAAAGAACCTCGCCGACAATGGCTCGAATCAGCTTCCTCTGAAAAAATCACTCGGTTACAGCGGCGGGGCCGTCCCGGTTTTGCACCGGAGTTCCCTGTTTTGTCGGCGTTCCAGCAAGAAACACCGACCACCAACGCACGCAAGGCGGGTCAATGTAGCAAGAGCGACTGGCGTTGTCAAACGATTTGAGGCTTCGGTAGTGGGTCAGTCTAATCTGAAGTTTTCCGAAGGCTTTGTGCGACCGCGACTGCGCCAACGAGTCCGAAAGCAGCGCATGCAAGCGCGAACCATATGCGAATACTCCCGGAGGCGATGACGCTAATCATCAACAGCGCGCCCGCGACGAACAAGCAGCCGCATGCGAAGATTAGGGGGAGCTTCGGCACCTTTGAGTCTTCGCTCATGGGGCCATTATAGGCGACGTTGACAGGCCCCGGAATCAAGCATCAAGTCGCGTTGATTTCAGTTGCGCGCCACAAACAGGGGCGTGAAACATGCCAGCCCAGGGCAATGCCTTGTGAGCGAAACAAGCTGCCGAGAGGCAGCAACAGCGGATGGACGCGGAGCAGAGAACGACCGCGACTACCCTCTGAGTTTATCGTCGTCCATCCGTCCCGGCGCGCCGGGATCTGCGGTTCGTGTTTGGCTTTCGCGCGTTGTTGCTCATTGCCGCTTGCGGAATTCAGCGTCGATTTCGGCGAACGGTCGGTATCTACCCGCCTCCATGTCGGCAATGCCGGCCTCGATGGCCGCCAGATCTTCGTCGCGCTGCCGCAGCGCGTCGAGCGCATTGCGCAGCACTTCGTCGTGAGATGCGTACTTGCCGGTCGCGATCAACGCTTCAATGGTCCGGGTCAGGTCGGCGGGCAGCGTATAGCTCATGCGTTTCATGATACCATCCAACCTAATAGGTGGCCGACAGAGTTGTTCAAGTTGTCCGGGTCGATTCGAGGCATGCCGCGAGAATAACCCGAAGCGTCAGCGAGGATTCCGAGGCCATTCGAGTTCGGAAGAAATCCTCGCTGACGCGTCGGGTTGGTATGGATGCTGACCGCTAATTCGATTCCCGGCACGCATTGTGACGCCTTTGCCGTAACAGGCGCCCTCTTGTGCCTTCGGCACTCAGACAACGAGTTGTCTGGGCCACCCAAAACAAAGCGAGCCGGACGAATTGCGATAAATAGTCCGGCTCGCGACGGGGGCGCACAATCGTAGTTGTTAGCTCAGTCCAAAAACCCGACCAGCTCTTGGCTGCGGCTGGGTTGCTGCAGCTTGCGGACGGCTTTGGCCTCGATCTGGCGGATGCGTTCGCGGGTCACCTTGAAGATGTGCCCCACTTCCTCCAGCGTGTAGCTGTAGCCGTCCCCCAGGCCGTAGCGGAGTTTTATAATTTCCCGCTCGCGGTAACTGAGGGTTTTGAGAACTTTGGCAATCCGCCCGCGGAGCATTTCCTGGGCGGCGCCGATGGCCGGGTTCTCGGCACCCGAGTCGGGCAGCAGGTCGCCAAAATGGCTGTCTTCGCTGTTGCCGACCGGACGATCCAGACTGATCGGGTACCGGCTCATCGCCAGCACGCGCCGTGTCTCGTCGATCGTCGTACTCGCTTTGCGCGCTGTCTCCTCGATCGTCGGTTCGCGACCCATCTGCTGTTGTAGCTGCCGAGAAACATTGCGGACGCGCGACATGGTTTCGACCATATGCACCGGAATGCGAATCGTCCGGCTCTGGTCCGCCACGGCCCGCGTAATCGCCTGGCGAATCCACCACGTGGCGTAGGTGCAGAACTTGAAACCGCGGCGGTACTCGAACTTGTCGACCGCCCGCATCAAGCCGGCGTTGCCCTCCTGGATCAAGTCCAGAAAACTCAGCCCGCGATTGCGGTACTTCTTGGCGATCGAAACGACCAGCCGGAGATTGCCTTCCGACAGTCCCCGTTTGGCCTTCTGGTACCGCGCATACACCTTCTTCAGGCGGGTGATGCGATTTCGCAAACTGGTCGGCGTCTCCTGGACCGCCCACAGAATGTTGCGGTATTCCGATCTGACCTTTCTGATTTCGTCGCTTTCAACCCGACGAGCCTTCTTGTGCGCCTTCATCCTGGCTTTCAACTCGTCAATCCGCCGGCTGAATTCGTCCAATGTCTCGATCATTGGCTCGATCCGCTGAGTTCGCAATCCCAGCTCCTCAACCAAACGGACGGCTCGGCGGCGCCGGCGGCCGAGTCGCGCCCAGGCCTCGCCACGCGCCGCCGCCGATTGGCTACGGCCCACGGCAATGCGGTAATCGTGACGATTCTGTCGCAACAGAACTTCCAACGAACCGATATTGTGCGGAAAACGCCCCAGAATCTGGTCTTTTTCCAGGCGATCGGTGACGGATACCTGGACCGTACGGTCAAAGGGTAGTTCACCGGTGTGGACGCGCCGCAAAATGTTGTAGGCCATGCGAATCACGT
>CAZUPX010001140.1:0-2327 GCA_964622155.1 uncultured Planctomycetaceae bacterium
TTGCCGCCCATGACGGCATACTCAGCATTCGGCCAGGCGAAGATGAAGCGGGGGTCGAAGGCCTTGCCGCAGAGAGCGTAGTTGCCGGCCCCGTACGAACCGCCGACGATCACGGTCAACTTGGGCACGCGGCTGTTGGAGATCGCGTTAACCAGCTTGGCCCCGGCCTTGATGATCCCTTCGCGTTCGCTGTCGCGGCCCACCATGAAGCCGTTGACGTCCTGAAAAAAAATGATCGGCAGCCAGTCCTGGTTGCAGGTCATCACGAAGCGGGCGGCCTTGTCGGCGCTGTCGACATACAACACGCCACCGAACTGGATCGGCCCGTCGGCCGGACGCACGCGATGATGCTGATTGGCCACGATGCCCACGGGAAAACCGCCGATGCGAGCCGTACCACAAACCACGGACTGGCCATATTCCGCCTTGTATTCATCGAAGCTGGCGGAGTCGACGATGCAATCGAGCACGTCGCGAATTTCGTATTCGTTGCGCGGGTCGGGGCTCACCAGGTCGTAAATGTCCGTGCTTGGGCGAGCCGGAGTCGTCGCGGCACGTCGCGTGTACGGGGCAGGGGGCTCGCTTGTGTCTGGCCGCACGGCCGAGACCAGTCGCCGCAACCGCGCCAGACACGCCTCGTCAGTCGGATCACGATAATCGATCGTGCCCGAAACCTGCGCGTGCATCTCGGCGCCCCCCAGCGCTTCGCTGGAGACCTCCTGGCCAATCGCGCTTTTCACCAGTGCTGGTCCGGCCAGATACAAGCCGGAGCCATCGGTCATCAACAGTTTGTCACACAGCACGGGCAGATAACCACCGCCCGCGACGCAGTTGCCCATGATCGCCGCGATCTGCCCCAATCCTGCCGCCGAAATGACCGCGTTGTTTCGAAAGATGCGGCCGAAGTCGTCTTCGTCCGGAAACACGTCTTCTTGCAGCGGCAGGAACACGCCGGCCGAGTCGACCAGGTACACCAACGGCAGGGCGTTTTGCATGGCGATGCGCTGCGCCCGCAAGACCTTTTTGGCGGTGGCCGGAAAGAACGCGCCCGCTTTGACCGTAGCGTCGTTAGCGATGACAACATGGCGGCGCCCCTCGATCACGCCGATCCCGCACACGACGCCCGCCGCTGGCGCACCGCCCCACTCGCGATACATCTCCCACCCGGCCCACAAGCCGAGCTCTAACCACGGACTGCCAGGGTCCAACAGAAGCTTGAGGCGGTCGCGCACGAAGAGCCGCTTCTTGGCTCGCTGTCGGTCGATAGCCTGCGAACCTCCACCCAAGGCGAGCTGTGCTTCGTCCTCGGCAAGCTGTTTTGCAAGCCGCCCCAGCGTGGTCGCGGAATCAACACTCATCGAATCAGGTCTCGGTCGAGCGAGAGGAGCAACGATTGTTGGAGGGACATTCGTCCCCCCAGTAGAGCGACGCTGCACGTCGACGAATGCACGGTCGCCGGCAAAAACCGCAGTGTCTGGCCGTCGACCCTAAGAAAATGTATCGGCGGCTCATCGACTCGACGAGGGCAAACGGACGTTGCGAAGTGCGACAACGGTGGCAGCAATAGTCTGCCGGAATTCGTACGAAGGTATTATTGACGGCACGACCCGGACAATTGTCGTCAAACGACCACCTGATATAACGTAACGCGAACGGCACGAGAACAGGCCGCTGCCAAAACACCACATCTCTTGGCAGCAACGGATGCCCCGAAGCAACGCCCCAGCGCGAAGAAGCGTTGGGCGCTCCCGCGCGATGCGGGAACGTAAGTCGTTGATACAGCACGGTTTGGCTCCATGTGCACAGCTTCTTTCCAGCCGTTGGCACTTAAACTGCGTTTGCTCCCTCCCGAATCCGACCCCCAGAGTGTCCAACCCTGTCCCGCAGCGAGGAGTGAGCCTTTGGCCAAGCACGCTCGGAAGACCGCTACTCGCAAGAACAATGTAGGTGCCTCTTTGCGTCGGCGCCCCGCGGTGCCGACAGCCGTCACGCGAAAAGGCAAGAAGTTGACGCCTGAGCTTGTTACGGACAACGAGCCCGGCAAACGCGCTCGCGTTGTCGGCGACGACGTCGAGCCGGTGGACGCCCAGTTTGCCAACTACGACAACGACGAATTGGAATCCGAGTTCGACGCGGCCGACGACCATGAAGCGGAAACTTCGATCGAGGAAGTCGCGGGCGGTTCGAGTGAGTGCATCGACGACCCGGTCCGCATGTACCTGATGCAGATGGGCGAGATCCCGCTGCTTTCGCGCGCCGAAGAGCTTTCAGCCGCGCGACAGATTGAACGCACTCGCAGCCACTTTCGCCACAACATGCTGGCCAGC
>CAZUPX010001141.1:0-1699 GCA_964622155.1 uncultured Planctomycetaceae bacterium
CGGCATCAACGTCAGCAATCTCGAAAAATCGCTGAGCTTTTATCGATCGCTGGGGTACACGCTGACGAAGCCGCTCGCGCAGCAGACGGGGTCGCTCGAAGAGGCGCGTGCGTGGGGACTCGATGCACCGTTTCAATTCAACGGCGTCGACGTTGCCATTGGAAAGGGCGACAACCACGTGTTGCGCCTGGTGCAGTGGATCAAGCCATACAACGCCGATCCGCCGTACCCGCCGCCGATCAATCACATCGGCATCGACCGCATCGCATTGTTGGTGCCCGACCTCGATCGCGCGGTCCGCATCTTGAAGACACAGGGCGCGAAATTCCTGTCCGAGATCGCGCCTTGCTGTTCGGGCACGGGCGACGACACGAGCGGGATCGTGCACGTTCTCGATCCCGACGGAAATTTCCTCGAACTCGTCGGACCGATTGCCAAGCAGCCGCTGCAGCCGCCGCCGGACGGCTGTCCGCCGCTTTCGATCAAGATGCCGCCGAAGCAGGATTCGTGAGTCGGCTGCTTGCCGGTGCACTGATTTTTGCGCTGGGCCTGCATACGATGTCCGCCGGCGCGGCGTGTGAAACGCGGCAGTCTGCGCCAGGCCTCGAGTCGTCGTATGCGGTGGGCTGGGGGATCGACCATCGCAACACGCGCTATCAACCACGCTCTTCGATCGATTCGACAAACGCGGCGAAACTCACACTGAAGTGGGTCTATGGCCTGGCCAGCAGCACGCCACGCTCGTACCCGCTGATCACGCAGGACACGATCTATGTCGGCGACGGCGGTCGTGGGCTGGTCGCACTGGATCGGGCGACGGGATGCGAGCGCTGGTTGCATGAACACGACGGCGCCATCAGCAGTGCAATCGTGCAGGGGCAGATCGGTGATCGGCACATTCTGCTCTACAACGACCGTATTAAGGGGCTGTATGCCGTTGACGCGGTCGATGGTGAACTCATCTGGCATGCGGTCGTGGCCGACGAGCCGATACCCTGGTACTCCGGCACGCCGCTGGTGACGAAAGATGCGGTATTTCTGCCTGTGGCTTCGCAGGAAGTCGGCCTGGCAATGAATCCGTTCTATGGTTGCTGTACCACGAGTGGCGGCATGGCCGCGTTCGACATCGCGACCGGTAAAAAACTCTGGTATCTGCCGACCATCGAAGCCGAGGCGCACGTCACGGGCAGCCACTGGGGATTCGTGCAGGAACATGGACCCAGTGGTGCGGCCGTATGGGGCGCACCGAGTTACGACGCGGAGCGCGACTGGCTGTTCTTTGGTACCGGACAGAACTTCACGCATCCGCCCACCGACACGAGCGATTCGATTTTTGCCGTAGAGGCGAAAACCGGCAAAGTCGTCTGGCGACGCCAGTACACAAAAGACGACGTGTATACCGCGGCGTGCAACATCAAAGCGCTCAACCACCCCAATTGCGATGAGCCCACGGGGCCGGATGTGGATTTTGGTGCACCGACAATGCTGCTGCACACGAAGTCGCACCGTGAGTTGCTCGTCGGTGGACAAAAATCCGCTGACGTTCACGCGATGGATCCGGACACCGGTACGCCTGTGTGGACGCAGAAGCTCGGACGTGGCGGCATCATCGGCGGCGTGCACTGGGGCATGGCCGCCAACGAAGCTCTTGGGCTTCTCTACGTGCCGATCAGCGACAAGGAGGTCAAAGGATTTCCCG
>CAZUPX010001142.1:0-22593 GCA_964622155.1 uncultured Planctomycetaceae bacterium
ACTCGGTAGCGAAGCGGCGGGCCTTGACGCCACGTGGCAATCCGCCGACATCACGCCCGTCCGCGTGCCGATGCGCGGAACAGCCGACAGTCTCAACGTCTCAGCCACCGCGGCGGTGTTGTTCTATGAAGCGCTGAGGCAGAGGAAATGTGATTAATCGTGAGCCGAAACGGGCGGAAGTGGCCCCATTTTCTCGAGCTAACCCGCCTGCGCGTTGTCTATGGCCGTCCGCAGCTCCTCGATGTCTTTGAAATTGCTGAGAACAAGGTCAAGCGCGTAGTCCAAATCAATGATACGAATTGGGCCTTGCAGGTGGTTTTGCATGATCAGCGCGGCATGGAGAGCGGCGTCCGTCTGTCCCGATAGGGATACTGACTTCCGATTCCCGCTTAACCGAACAATCGTTGAGCCTTGGTCTTCAAAGTAGATAGCCTCAATTACCGCGCCACCGGGTTCATTGAAACGCACGTCGCGAAAGCCACTTCCCGACTCAAAGATGCGCTGGATCGTCTCAGCAGCAAACAGCCGATCATCCGAATAATAAAGCAAAAGCATTTGCATGGTATTCGCGCGAGGGAAAATGAGCACCGTGCTTAAATAAAATCCGCTGCCACGAGGTGCAGCTTCGGACTTTGTTCGTAGAAACGGCCATAACAATGCTTCATCTGCTCGGCGGTCAAAACATCAAGGGTTTCATCCATGCGCTTCCTCCGTGCAGTGGCACAAAAGCCCAAATCGCGCGACGACCTGACGGTGCGATCGAGTGCGGCCAGCGAAGCGGTCGTTCGTTGCGCCCTTAACTCGCCCGCGCGCTATCTATCGCGGCCTGCAGTTCTTCAAGACTCTTGAAATCATTGAGAACAAGGTCAAACGAGTAGTCCGTATCAACGATACGGAGTGGTGTCTGCAATTGCAATTGCAGGATCCATGCGGCCTGAAGCGCAGCGTCCGACGTGCCGGATATTGAGATTGTCTCGCGTTCTGAATCGAGCCGAACGGTCGTAGAGTCGTCGTCTTCAGCGTAGTCGGCTTCAATTGGAGTACCTATAGGTGTGTTGTATCGCACCTGACCAAATCCCGCGACCGATCTAAAGATGCGATCGAGTGCGTCCACAGAAATTGGCCGTTCGTTTCGGTCGAAAAGCAATATATTGTGCATTCTATTCTCAACACTCCTATGACTCTAGACGAACAGTCCCCGGCAAAGACATCTCCTTGAGCATCCCCTCGAAGAGTTTCTTCGCCTCTGGAGAATTGGTAATAATCTCCACTGACGTAAACGGTGTCGACCCGCTCTCGATGACTGCGCGAACTCTTCTCAGTTCATCTCGCGTGTCTTTCAATACTTTGCTGCGGACTTTATCCAGGCACGATGATCCGGGAACGTACGGACTGCTTGCTGGTTTGTCAACGTGCTTTGCTTCCAGAATGGTTGATCCGCGATATCCGTCGATATTGAATGACTCACCGCCGCCTGAAACCGTGTAATTATATCGCCCGGCATGCTTGATTTCATACTGATTCGCGGGTGTCTTGGTCGGAGTGGCCTTCCGCGGGAGCAACGCCGCGAACTCCTCGGCTTGCTGTGCCGGTTTGCGTGACAGGGTTTGTCTCGTCGAGCCGGACGACTTTAGGCCGCGAGCCGCGTTAGCGTTCGCCCCTAGCCCGAGCGCACCAGCGGCCACCTGTGCGCCATTGCTGAGATTGACGCCATTTTTCGAAGCGTCATAGGTTCCCTGCACAACACCGACGGCATTGCCCGCGGTATCATAGGCTACCAGTGCGCCGCTGGCGGTCCGGGCAACGGAGCCGCCCTTGCTCAGTGCCGACGCGATCCCGGCAGTTCCCACCGCGATGAGCACCTCGCCACTTGCCGTAGCGATCGTCACGGCCGTGTCGTATCCTCTGTCGCGATCCTCCTTGGTGACCCCAATCAACTCCAGTTGACTAGTGCTCAATCCAAGCGTGGCCACGTTCTTGACCGCTGTCGCTGACGCATTGACTATCGCCTTCGCGCCGGTTCCGAGTCCCGCGGCTGCTGCGCGGGCGACTTCGCCTGGAAGTCGAAGAGCGGAGTCCAAATCAACGGCGAGGCGGCGAGACGAGATCATGCTTGGCGTCGGACCACCGACCAGGTCAGACAAAGCGGCATCGCGTTGACGAATCAAATTATTCCGAGACGTTGATCCTCCCCCGCCGCCCGACCCGCCTGCGCCGCCCGTGGTTGCAAACCAGCCAGCATTCGGCGCGCCACCGCGCCGTGGATGCTTGGAAGGATCCCATTGGGCTTCTTGCAGCGACGGGCCTTCGACGAGCCGCTGTAGGCGACCTTGAGCTTCTGTTGCTTCGGCCTCAGATGCCAACAAGCGCCGGAGTTGGCTTTCGTGCTTTGAGGAGATTTTGGCGAGCCATTCCAATTGTCGGCGCTCGGCCATCGCGTCCACGTGCTCGCTTAGTGAGCTACGCATCCGCTTCTCATGCTCTGGCGAGATGTGCGCGAGCCATGTCAGTTGCTCGCGATTGATTCGCGCGTCGGTGCTTGCCCTGGAGGGGTTCGGTACGGGCTTGCCAAGCAAGGCCTGCGCAAATAGAAACGACTCGCTTGGTGGTGATTCGCCTGCTCCGTCGGCGGTTTCATTGCGAAAATTGCGGTCCGTGCAACCTCTCCTGAAACGTGCAACAAAAAAGAGCCCGCAGCTGGTGTGCGCCTTGCAGCGCACGCCAGATACGGGCTCTACTGGATACTCGTTGTCCGCGTCGAGCTCTTCGGATACCCCGATCACTCGTGGTGATCGTCCTCAGCGATTGCCTCGCCGAGTAAGTGCGAGAGTAGCAGAAGTGGTGGCTACATTTCAAGCATGAAAATGAGCCACTCGAAAAGTTTGGCTGCTAGCGCCGTCTGCAATTCAGGCCAGCCTCATAGAGGCCAGCTACAGAAAGCAGTTACCGCACCACCTCGCTCACCACCTTGCCGTCGATTACGCAGCCGACGCAGTGCGTCGTGTATTCGAACGGGTCGCCGTCGTACAGGGCCACGTCGCCGTCCTTGCCGACTTCGAGCGAGCCAACCCGATTGTCAACGCCCAGGATCTTTGCGGCATCGATCGTGATCGTAGCCAGCGCCTGCTCGAACTTCAGTCCATGAGCGGCGGCAATCGCCGCTTCGAACAACACAACCCGGGTTTTGGGCACGTACGATTCGTAGCCGCTCTGCAGCGCCACCGGGATGCCGGCCGCCACCAGCTTCGACGCGGTCGTGAAGCTCAGGTTTTCATGCTCGCCGAACGCCCGCGTCATGCTGGGGTGAACAATCACCGGCACACCGGCCGCTTTGATCTCGTCGACGAGCAGATACGACTCGCAGGCGCCGTCGAGCCAGATTTTGATGCCAAATTCCTTGGCCAGTCGTAGAGCGCTAACGATGTCCTGTGCCCGCTGGGCCGTGATCAAAAGGGGCTGCTCGCCCGCAAGCACGCGGCCCAATGCCTCCATCCGCAAATCACGCCCCGGCGCGTCTGGTTTCTCCGGCTTTTCGCCGCCACCAGCGGCCCCAGCGCCAGCCGCCGCACGGGTTTGCTTGTCGCGAAACTCGCGGGCCTTGATCAGCTCGGACCGCAGCATGGCAATCGTCTTGCCGCGAGTGCCCGGCGACTTGCCACCGGTTTTTTGCGCCGATTGGGCGATCGTAACGGCCACAGCTCGTGCTTCGTTCATCACGGCATCGGCGGCCGTGCGGCCGGTCGTCTTGGCGATCAGCGTCTGGCCCGAGATAAGCTCGCCCGGAGCGTGTCCCGCGTGAATCGTCGTCACGCCGAAGCCGCGCACCCACTCGACCAGGTCGTCTTGAATGTTGAACGCGTCGATCGCGCGCAGTTCCGGCTGGATCGGCGAGGAACGTTCGAGTTGGTCCTGGTCGTGCGGGCTGTTGAGGATTCCGGAGAAGCCAACCGTAGTATGCGCGTCGACCAGTCCGGGCGTGACAATCTCGGCTTGGAGTGTGCGAAAACCTTCGGGCACGGCAATCTGACCGGCCCGGCCGATGGCGGTGATCTTGCCCTTCTCGATCACGACCATGCCGTCTTCGATCGTCGCGCCGGCCATGGTGTAGACCTTCTTGCCGCGCACTGCGACCTGGGCGGAAGAGAACGAGGGGAACAAGACCGTGAGTGCGGCAATGGCGACAATAGCGTTGATCTTGAGACTCATCGGGCACCTCCGGCGTCGGCATTTTCACAGCAGCACATGTAGGGGGCCTGCTCGCGGCCGGCGCCGTAGCCGCCGACGGAGTACAGATAATCCGTGGGGTCGCTGCGGTCGAAGACCTTCACCCCGTCGACCCAGGTCTCTAGTGTGTGTGTATAAACGCTCAAGGGATCGCCGTCCAGAATCGCCAGGTCGGCGTCTTTGCCCGGCACGAGCGAACCTATCCGATCCTGCAAGTCGAGCATTTGGGCCCCGGCCAGTGTCAGGGCCGCCAGCGCGCCGGCGCGCGACATGCCGGCCCGCACGGCCAATGCGGCGCTGCGCCTGAACACGCGCGAGTCGGTGATCCAGTCGTCGGTGTGAAAGCCGGTGACGACTCCCGCCTTTTCCAGCACGCCGCCGGTCTTGAACGACGAGTCGCGGGCTTCGAGCTTTCCGCCCGGCGAGTCGATGACGATTACCGAGCAAGGAGCCTTGGCGGCGGCGATCTCGGCAGCCACCTTCCAACCGTCGCTCACGTGGTGCAGCACGACGCGAAAACCAAACTCCTGCGACAACCGCAAGACGGTCATGATGTCGTCGTGTCGGTGGGTGTGATGGTGGACGACGCGTTTGCCCTTGAGGGCCTCGACGAGGGCTTCGAGATTCAAGTCGCGCGGAGGTAGCTTAGCGGCGTCGCCTCCGGCGCGGGCTACCTTGTCGGCATATTCGCGGGCCTTGATGTACTGCTCGCGCACGAGAAACGCGCTTTTGCCGCGCGAACCAGGAAACGGCGGATCCCGCATCGAGTTCGTGCCGTTCGCCATTTTCAGTCCGCCGGCTGGCCCGCCCTCCCTGTCGAGGATGAAGAAATGGTCGATCTTCGTCGGCTTGGGATTGGCAAGCCGGAGCTTGACGTAGATCGTCTGGCCGCTGATCAAGTGTCCAGAGCCGGGCATGATATTCAGCGTGGTCAACCCGCCCGAGGCGGCGCGCTTGAAACCCGAATCGCGGACGTTAATCGAGTCGTAGATGCGCACGCCCGGCTGAATCGGTCCGCTGCCATCGGCGCCACCCAGCCCGCCCGAGCCACCGATGTGGCTGTGCGTATCGACCAGGCCTGGCATGATCACGCGGCCGGCGGCGTCGATCTTGTTGGCACCGTCGGGAATTTTGACGTCCCCCTCGGCGCCGACGGCGACGATCTTGCCCTTCTCGATGACCAGCACTCCCTTGGCGATCTCATTGCCTTCGATGGGAATGATCTTGGCTCCCACGAATGCCTGTGGCCGATCTTGCGCCACCGCGCACGTGCACGCGGCCAGCGTCGCGCAGGTTGTCAAACACAAAGCTTCAATGATGCGCATCACAAGGTTTCCAGCGGGATCTGTCGGCGGTGAAACGGCGTGGCCAAAGCGTTGGGCGGCACGGGCGTGTCGCCCGTGTCCCTGGCTCGCACTGGCGACACGCCAGTGCCACCCTGCCCGAGCAAGTTCCTAGCATAGTCGCCGCGCCGGGGAAAGCCTACTGTTTGAAGGCCGTTTTTAGCAGCCGACTAACGCTGATCCACGCCCGGAAGCGGGAACTCAACCGAGGGCGTGTGCTGCGATTTCATGATGGCTTCCAGTTGTGCCACGACGTCGGGATGATCGGCTGACAGATCGCGCGTTTCACCGACGTCGACAATCAGGTTATACAATTCAACGCGGAGATTCGGCGAGCCGCTGGTGCCCTTTGGAAGCATCTGCGGGCGGATACCCTTCCAATCACCGATCCACGCGGCCTGCTGTCCGCCGCCGTCGGGAAACTCGCGATACAAGAATGGCCGCGTCGGCTGCGTCTTGCCCAATAGGGTTGGCGCGAAACTGATGCCGTCAATCGCCTTTGGATTTGACTGTTCGGCGCCGATTAATTCCAGAATCGTCGGCAGCCAGTCCTCGAATCCGGTCGTGCGATCAGAGGCGCCCCCCGCGGCGATATGTCCCTTCCAACGTACGATGGTCGGCACGCGGATACCTCCTTCGTGTAGCGAGCCCTTGCGGCCCCGCAGCGGACCGGCCGAGCGGAAGAAGTCCGTGTCGGTTCCTCCCAATTCGTCGTACAGCGGGCCGTTGTCGGAGCTGAAGACGAAGATCGTCCGCTCGTCGAGGCCGAGGTTGGCGATCAACTCCACGATGCGGCCAATCTCGCGATCCATGCGCGTGACCATCGCGGCATACGCGGCGCGCGGCGCGCGATGTGGCAAGTAGCGCCGGCTGCCGTCATAGGGCGCGTCTTCGAACGCATCACGATATTCGGCCAGCGAATCCTCGGGCACTTGCAGCGCTAAGTGCGGCACAGTCGTCGGAAAGTACAGCAAGAACGGACGATCCTTATTGGCACGGATGAATTCGCGGGCTTGCTCGGCGATCAGATCGGGCGCGTACTGGGTCCCGATATACGCGGTGTAGCTGGCCGGATCGTTGGGGTCCGCTGTCGCGGGCAGCTTTTGCTGTGCGGAAAACGCCGGGTTCGCCAGCGGCTGGCGGCGATCGTTGTCCCATAGATAGGTCGGATAGTAGTTGTGAGCGACTGACTGGCAGTTGAAGCCAAAGAATCTGTCGAATCCTTGCCGCAATGGGTCGCCCGAGCTGGTCGGCCCACCGAGGCCCCACTTTCCGAACGCGCCGGTCGCGTAATCATGCTGCTGGAGCAGCCTGGCGAGAGTTACCGTCGCGGAGGGGATGGGGAACTGCCCCTCGGGTGGGACCGATCGGTTGTTACGAATGTACGCGTGACCGGGGTGCAAGCCCGTCATCAGGACGCACCGCGATGGCGCACACACGGCGTTACCGCTGTAGTGTCGAGTGAGCCTCATCCCTCCGGCCGCCAACGCATCGACGTTCGGCGTGCGAATCCGCCGTTGGCCAAAGCATCCCAGGTCGCCGTAACCCAGATCATCGGCCAGGAAAAACACGATATTCGGGTTGACGGGGGTATCGAACACCGATGCGTCGCCGTGCGGCGCAAGAGCAAACATCATCAACGCCGCGGCAAATCCGTACGTCGTCATACGGCCAAACCGAGACTGTCCACCTGGTCCGTGCGTGCTTGTCACATCGCGGTCCATGAATATGTCCGCCGTCAGATCGTGCTACCACGGTCAGTTTACGCGAAGTCCGCCGTCTCGCGAAACGTCGTACGGCTTTCGGGGTTATACTAAAAAGCCGGTCTTGGCTCGCACATCGATGCGACTAAACTGGTGATACGCGGCGTTTCGACCCGGAATCTTAGCTCTGCTGCAAAGGGGAGAGGCACATCATGTCTATGTCTGTCGCAGAGCACGGGACACAATATTTCTCGCGCGGATTCAGGTCTGCGCCGCAGGACCTCGACTTTGATCTGTTGCAACCCGTCAAATCCAGTCGGGGCACCGCCATTTCGCTGCTCATCGTGGCCTGGATTGCGATCGTCGACTTCTATTGGACTCGCACCAATCTCTCGATCCTGTATGTAGTGCCGTTGCTGGTGCTTGCCTGGACTGACAATCTGAGGCCGCTTTGGCGCGCCGCCGGATTACTGGTTGGGCTGACGTATGGCGTCTATTTTTTGAAGAACGCGATGCATGACGGAATGTCAACCGCGAGCTATTTCGATTATCGGCTCGTGAATCGAACCCTTTCCGCCATCACCCTGATCGTTCTCGGCCGTATTCTTTTAGGTTGGATTGATTGGCGGCGCGAGTTGGGCGATTCAGAAGTCCCCGAGTTCGTCCGGCGACAAGATCAAGAGATCAGTGCCACCCTGGCGGCGCTCTGTTCCGCACCTCTAATAGCATTGATCGCGGCAATCGATTTCTATTCGCCAGCCAATTACAACCTGGCGATTCTCTATCCCATTCCGCTGTTCGTCTGCGGTTGGACGTCGAACCTGCGGTTGCTGTGGGGAATGCTGGCGGTCTTGCTGATGCTAACGGCAGTCGCCTACGTCGTCGGTCCACCCGCGAGCAACGCCGGTGATCCTTCTCTAACCCGCAACCGCATACTTGCTGGGGTGGGAATGCTGGGCGTGACCGTTATGCTCTCCTATTGGATGAAGGACAGCGAAGCGACAGATTCGTAAATGGTTGACAAATTTCACGATCCCGTCGAGCGATTAGCTAGCAAGCCACCTTGCCAGATTTAGCTTCGGTACTGAGAAGCTACAGCGACGCCGAAGGAAGTTGACCACCCTACGAGATCGCCACTTCCACCTGATGCGGCTGGCGATCGTCGACCAGCGGAATCCAATCGCCGGTCTGGCGTGCACCGTCGACGGTGATGCTGGTTGAGCCCGTGGAGGGGTGCGTCTGCGTGACGCGAATCTGGTAGGTCGTTTCCCGATAGCGGTAGCCCAACTCGAAGGAGTTCCACTCGGGTGGAAGAAACGGGGATAAGAAAAGCCGGTCGACGTCGAGCCGCAGGCCCAGCAGCGATTCGAGTATTAGCCGGTACATCCATCCCGCCGAGCCGGTGTACCAGGTCCAGCCTCCGCGGCCGGTGTGCGGCGGCACCGCATAAACGTCGGCGGCGACCACATAGGGCTCGACCTTGTATTTGGCGATCGACCGGCTGTTGGCCGAGTGCCGGAGCGGATTCACTAGCGCCAACAGTTCCCAGGCCCGCTGATCGCGCAGCGCCGCATAGGCCATGATCGTCCACACGGCCGCGTGCGTGTACTGCCCTCCGTTCTCGCGCACTCCGGGCACGTAGCCTTTGATATAGCCCGGCTCAGGCAGAGACGTGTCGAACGGCGGATCGAACAATTGAATGAGGCCCGCGTCTCGGCGCACCAGGCGGCGGTCGACGGCGTCGAGGGCCTGGATCGCTCGCTGGCGGTTGCCGGCGCCGGACAACACGGCCCAACTTTGAGGCAGAGAGTCGATCTGGCATTCGCTGCTAACGGCGGAGCCCAGCGGCGTGCCGTCATCAAACCATGCTCGCAGATACCAATCGCCGTCCCAGGCGTGTTGATCGATGTTGGCACGCAGCCGGGCAGCTTCTGACAGCGACGCGTCGACGAACGACAGGTCGCCACGGCGGCGCGCGATCTCGGAAAACTTCATCAGCACGTCATATAAGAAGAATGCCAGCCACACGCTTTCGCCTTTTCCGCCTGCGCCGACCTGATTCATGCCATCATTCCAGTCGCCGCAACCCATCAGCGGCAGCCCGTGCTCGCCGAACCGCAGACCATGCGAGATCGCACGCACGCAGTGTTCGTAGAGCGTGGCGGATTCCTCGGAGCGCTGTGGCAGATCGTAGTAGGCCTCCTCGTCGGGATTGCAGGCTCGACCTTCGAGAAAATGGGCCTGCTCGTCGAGCACGCCTGTGTCGCCCGTGCAGGTGATATAGCGATGAACGGCCAGCGGAAGCCACAAGAAGTCGTCGGAGATGCGCGTGCGCACGCCACGACCCGTGGCCGAATGCCACCAGTGCTGCACATCGCCCTCGCGAAACTGGCGTTCTGCCGCGCGCAACAAGTGCTCTCGCACCAGCCGAGGCTCGGCATACACGAGCGCCATGGCGTCTTGAAGCTGATCGCGAAAGCCGAACGCACCGCCCGACTGATAGTAACCGCTGCGACCCCACATACGACAGGCCAGGGTCTGATACACTAGCCATCCGTTGGCCAGCAGGTCGATAGACTGATCCGGTGTCTTGAGCGTGACGGCGCCCAGTGTGCGTTGCCAGTACGCCCGCACAGCGTTGAACGCGCTGTGCGCCGCGCGCAGTCCGCGAAATCGCTGCACGAGCGTTCGAGCATCGTCGGCGTTGCGTCCGGACCCCAGGATGAAGACTATCTCCTTCTCTCCCTTTTCGGCCAATTCAAAGCTAATCTGGATCGCGCCGCACGGATCGAGCCCTGCGCCAGTCTTGCCCGAGAGGCGCACACGCTTGAGCGCCGCCGGATCGGCTAGCCTGCCATTGCGGCCAATAAACTCGGTCCGGTCGCCGCATACCTGGCGTCCCGCCTCGGGCGTGTCGAAAAACGCGACGCGTTCGGAAAAATCCGAGTTGTACGGATTACGGGCGAACAGCGCGCCGCTCTTGGAATCCACTTCGGTGGTAACGTGTAATAACGACCTGGCTCGCAAGTCACTCAGCACCCAATCGACGTATCCGAACACGGTCAGTCTGCGCTCGCGCAACGATTCATTGCGCAACCGCAGCACGACGAACTTCACCGGCGCGTCAATTGCTACGTAGGTCGTCAACTCCGAGCTAATGCCGTCTTGGGCGGATTCAAAAACCGAGTAACCAAACCCGTGCCGCGTCACGAACGGCGCCGCGCCTCCGGCTGGCAGCGGCGTTGGCGACCAGAATCGCGCGGCATCGTCGTCACGAATGAAAAACGCCTCGCCCGATTCGTCGGTAACCGGATCGTTGCACCATGGAGTGAGGCGATACTCATGGGCGTTCTCGCACCACGTGTAAGCTCCACCCGACTCGGAAATGACCGAACCGAAATGGGGATTAGCGAGCACGTTCGACCAAGGGGCCCCGGTTCGCTGGGCGCCCGAAGTGGCGATGACGTATTCGCGGCCGTCAGGCGAAAACCCGCCGATGCCGTTGAACATGAGTAAATCCCGCCGGCGCGGCTCGACTCGCTTGGCCGGCTCGGCGTGACGCGATCGCAGCGGCACCAAGGCAGGAATCGCCGGCGCGGCGCGGCTGCGGCGCTCGACCTGTTCGGCGAGCGTGCCCGCGCTGTCGTTGATGATCACGCGGGCCACGGTCTGCAGCAGCACACGATCCTCGTCCGACATCTGATCGCCGCGGCGCACGAAAATGCCGCCGGGCCGCTCGAAGTTGGATGCCTCGGCCCCCGAGGCGATCAAGCCCATGATCTGGTCTTGCAGCAACTGCCGATAGCCCGATGGATCCTCATTCCAGACGACCAGGTCGACGGCCAGCCCCTTCGAGCGCCAATACGCGTGCGCTTGCACCATTTGCCGAATCAGGTCGATCCGCGACTGGTCGCCGATCTGCACGAGCACGACTGGCAAGTCGCCGGAAATGCCAAAGCCCCACAGGCCCGACTGACCGCGACGGTTTTTCAGCAACACGGCCGGCGACGCGCGCCGCGAAGCGTGCGGGTAAATCACCGAGCTGGCCAGCCGACCGTAAAGTTGCGAGTCGCTTTCAGTGATGTTGAGCTGCTGGCGCATCACCTGGCTGTGCGTCGAGGCCAACTCGAACACGCGGTCGGCCAAGTGCCGATCGTCATACTTCTCCGCCAGCGCGAGCGCCGCCGCGCGCGTCGCGGCCAGACCGGTGACAATGTCGACCGTGGTGGTTTCGTCGGGTTCGAGCTTGATCGTGCGCCGCACGGACACGATCGGATCGAGCACTGAACCCTCGCTGTCCGATAGCGCATAGCCCAGGTTCAAAGCCGCAGCGTCGGCCGGTGAGCGCGTGCGACCGAGAAATGCCGAACGGTCGGTCTCGAACGACGTCTGGCCCACCGTCTCGGCATGCGCCGCCATCAGGTGGACCATCCACGGCATCTGGTCGTGCAATGACCGTGGCCGGCGGGTACACAAAATGGCGTGACGAGGGCGTATGAGCTCGGTCTGAACGAACAAATTGCTGAATGCCGGATGGGCCGAATCGGCTGCCGGCGACGTCAGCACCACCTCGGCGTAACTGGTCAACTCCAAGGTGCGAGCGATACGCGAACGATTCGTAATGTTCACGCGCCGCAACTCGATATCGTCCTCGGGCGAGACGGCGATCTCTGTGTGAGTTTCGATGCCGAAATCGCGGCGGCGAAACTCGGCGCGAGCCTCGGGAAAAATCGCCTCGTAGCTGTCGGCCGACCGCAATGTCGGCTGGTAGCCCGCCGACCACACTTCGCCGCTGAGACGATCGCGCAGATAGCAGAACAGCCCCCGGTTGTCGCACGTCGTGTCCTCACGCCAGCGCGTAACGGCCGTGTCTTTCCAGCGGCTATATCCGCCGCCCGCCGCCGTGACCATCACATGATAGCGACCGTTGGACAGCAGATGCACTTCGGGCAGCGCGGTATGCGGCGTGTTGAAGACCCGCATCAGCGTCTCTGCGTCGCCGGCGCGGCTCACGCTGTCGCTCATCGTCGCCGCGTGCAGCTCGACAGGCGCCGCGTTGGGAATCCGTTCTTGCAAGAGCAAGTCGGCTGATCGCACGAGCGGATTGGCCTCGAAGCGACGCTGCATCGGACGATTGAGTAGCGCGTAAGCAAACCCCAGAAGTCCCATTCCTTGATGATGGGCCATGAAAGATCGCACGATGGCTCGGGTTTGTCCGCGGCCGCCGCGCTGCGGCGTAAAGTCGATGGCCTCGTAGAAGCCGTATGTGCCCAGATAGCCGTCGGCCGCCATGCGTCGCAAGTTGTCGCAGGCCGGTCGCGGCGCGACAGCCAGTGCCATCATCGTGGCGTACGGGGCCACGACCAAATCTTCTCCCAGTCCGCGCTTGAAGCCCAAACCCGGCACTCCGAACGCGCGATATTGATAGTTCAAATGAACGTCGGTCACGTTATAGCCCGACTCCGAGATGCCCCACGGAACGCCGCGCTGACGACCATACTCGATTTGCCGCTCGACGGCCGCCTTGCAGGTCTGATCCAGGAGCGAATTTTCGTAGCTGGGCATTATCAAAAGCGGCATCAAGTACTCGAACATCGACCCGCTCCACGACAACAGCACCGGCTGAGCGGCGGCGGTAGTTAGCAGCCGCCCCAGCGCGAACCAGTGCGATTGCGGCAATCGCCCATGGGCAATTCCGACAAAGCTTGCAAGCCTGGCCTCGGAGGCCAATAGGTCGTAAAAGCTCGAGTCTTGTCGGCGTAGCTCGACGTTGTAGCCGATCGTCAACAGGTTGCGCGCCCGGTCGTAGAGAAAGTCGTAATCGATGTCGGCCAGGTCATCGCATTCGAGCATCATCTGAGCGATCAGCTCCAACCGCTTGCCGGCTCGTGTGCTGGCCTCGGCGATCGCGTGGCGCAGCTCGGCCAGCCAATCAAAGCCTGGCGGTTTCGAGTCGGTCGCGTCGTCGGCCAGTAACTGATCGATTTGAGGCACCAGTTGGACGTGCAGCCGGGCCACTTGCGCGAGCGTCGGTCCCGCATCGAGCCGCGCAAGTGCTTCGCGCACCTCGGCCAGCAGTGCTGAGCGCTGTGAGTCGCCGCCGGGCCAAGTCGCGGCCGGGGGTGCCGGCAACACGACCCACGGCGCCAGAAAATCTAGCTCCGACAAACACTCGCGAGCTTGAGCGTCGAGCGCATGGCCCCAGGCCGTGATCTCCGCGTGCGGACCACCGTCGCACGCCGCCACGCCGTCGGCAATCGACGCTACGACACGCAACAGCACGGCACGCGACGCAACGAGGTTGGGAGGCGCGGCGCGAAGTTCACCGGCCGCTTGTTGCAAGCGTACGATCGCCTCGTCGTCCTCGGGCGCGCGTTGGGTACGGTCCGGATCGGGAGTGAGGGCTAACTCGACAAACACGTCGATCGTGTCGGCAATGCCGCCAAACTGGCGCCGTGGCGAGATGTCGTCGGCTGCCAGTTCCGCCAGTCCGCCCTGCAGGGTCAGCACGTGCGCCGCCAGATTGCCGCTGTCGACGGTCGAGACGTAGCGCGGCACGAGCGGCTCGAGCGTGCGCGTGTCGTACCAGTTGTATAGGTGCCGATGAAATCGTTCGAGCTTGGCCAACGACGCCAGCGTACCCGACGTGCGCGCCAACAGCTTGCCCAATGGAATGTAGCCGAAATCGTACGCCGCCAGGTTCGCCAAAAGCGCCAAACCGATGTTCGTCGGCGACGTGCGATGCGCGATCGCCGCCACCGGGTACTCCTGATAGTTGTCCGGTGGCAGCCAATTGTCCTCCGGCCCCACGAAGGTCTCGAAGAATCGCCACGTCTTGCGCGCCAGCACGTGCAAGAAAGCAATTTCCTTGTGATCGAGCTCCGTCCTCGGCAGAGCAATCGGCCGGCTGATCCACCAGGCAATCGCCGGAGCGGCGAACCATAGACCCAAGAGCGGACCGGCGGCAGCGAGCGCCTCGGGCCGGAATTGCCCAAGATATGCAAAGACCACGATTGCCAGTAGCGGCGCGACCCACGTGGCACGCAGCGACGCGGCCAGGTCGCCGCGCCCGCCAAGCTCGGCTTCGCCGGCGCTAGTCCACTCCAGCAACCGGCGCCGGGTGATGAACATCCGCACCAACGTCCGCGAGACCGCGTCGAGACCGGACCATGCTTCGTATGGCAAAAAAGCCAGCATCAATACTGCCTGCGTCAAGCGCTTGGCGAGCGACGAGAGCATCAATCGCACGTGACCGATAAACGGTATGTCGGGCGGCTTGCGCGCCAGGTCGACCAGCGAGGCCAGGGTAAGTGGGACCACAACAATTCCAACAACCAGCGCGGTCCAAAACCACGCAGGATCAAGCTGTGTCCAACCCAGCACCCCAAGCACTGTAAGTGCCGCGGGCACCAGGCTGCGCCGCAAGTTGTCGAAAATCTTCCACCGCGACACCAGCGACAGTGCATTGCGGACTCGTTTGCCTTCGCGTCCAGGCACGCTTGGGAATAACCATTGAACGATTTGCCAGTCGCCGCGAATCCAACGGTGGCGGCGAGCGGCTTCGGCGCTGTAGCGGCTGGGAAAGTCTTCGTACAGTTGTACATCGCTCACCAGTGCCGAGCGCGCGTGACAACCCTCGATCAGGTCGTGGCTGAGAATCAGGTTGTCGGGAAATCGGCCGCCCAACACTCGCTCGAACGCATCCACGTCGTAGATGCCTTTGCCAATAAACGAACCTTCGCCAAACAGGTCTTGGTACACGTCGGAGACGACGCGCGTGTAGGGGTCGATTCCGGGCTCGCCACTTTGAATACGGACGAACCACGAACGGCCGGCGCTGACCAGGCTTGTGGCCACTCGGGGCTGGAGGATCGTGTACCCCTCGCGCACGCGGCCCAGCGCCCTGTCGTAGACCGCGCGGTTCAGCGGATGCGCCAGCGTGGCCGCCAACTGCCGGGCAGCGTCACGCGGCAACTGCGTATCGGCGTCCAGCGTCACGACGTACTTGACCGCAGTCAGCCTCGACACGTCACCCACGATTCGTTCAAAGCGGCTTTGGGGGCTGGCGCCTCGCAACACGGCATTCAGGTCGCCGAGCTTGCCGCGCTTTCGCTCGTAGCCCATCCACACTTGCTCTTGCTCGTTCCAGAGTCTGGGCCTGTGCAGCAGAAAAAAGATGTCGCCCCGCTCTGCCTGATACTTCCGATTGAGCGCGCCGATCGAGTCGCCAGCCAGACGCAACAGCGCCTCGTCGTTCGGCATTACTTGCTCGGGTGCGTCGCGAAAATCGGTCAACAACACAAAGTGCACATGTTTGTCCCGATTTGCGAGATAGGAGACCTCAAGCGATTCGGTCAATCGGGCGATGTTGTCGCGAGTCAATAGCAAGGTGGGCACAGCCACCAGCGTGCGGGCCTCGGGCGGCAAGCCTTCGGAAAAATCCATCCGCGGCAGGGCTCGTGGCGAGACGAAAAGCGGTACCGCCCAATTCACCAATCCAACCGCGAGTTGGCTGATGGCAAGCGTCGCCGGCACGATCACCGCGCACTGGATCCACACCGGAGCGCCGTGCATGACCGACACCCACGTGACCGCAATGGTCAACAGACATGTCACCAACAGAATCGAACCCAGGTACAACGCCGGAGCAAAGCGGCGGCCGAATCCCTGCAGCACGCCGAGCGCCGAGCGGCGCACATTGACCGACCGCTCCAATTGGCCGAGTCCCCCATCGACCAGGTAGAATCCGACGTGCGCCGTGCGATCAGCGGTACCATGGACAAGCGCCGACGACGCCAGGTCGACCGCCGAGCGGGCGACGTCAACCTCGGCTACGCGGCTCCGTTGGGCCGTCGATTCGACGACGTGCCGATAACGGTCGCGCGTAGCGAAGTCCATCTTGGCGTACACCCCGGACGGATCGGTCCGCAGCGTTTGCTCGACGACGCTGTTGACCTCGACAAATTCGCGCCAGTCCATCGATGACAAAAACCGCAAGCTACCGATGCTGTTGCCGATCGACACCTGGTCGGCGGCTTGCGTCTGGCTTTCCATTTGGACTGCCTGGTCAATCGTCAGGCCTAGCTCACTGACTTGTTGCTCGATCCAACTGAGGGCAAAGGTCAACGCCGCGGTTTGACCCTGCAACCGTCGCGATACCTCGGCCACAAACGCGCTGGTGAGGGGCGGATCGCTGCGGGCCATGTCGGCCATCACCAGCACCAGCTTTCGCGGGTCTTTCTCGGCCGTCTCCATCAAACCGTCAGCCCAGAAGTTGGCGTGATCGCGGTCCAGCCGGTCGCTGGCAATGCGGCCGGCCACGCGCCGCAAATTGTCTACCAGCGCCAGCCGCAACATGATTGGAATCGCCCACAATTCGCCCAATTCCAGCGGCGTCACGCTCTGGTACGCCTGGACGAAACTGTGCAGGCTGTCGCCGTCAACCTTGCCGTCGACGTGCGAGATCAACTCGAGCGCGATCGCGTACACCCGCGGATTCCCCGCAAGTTGGCCAGTGGCGAGTCGCGGCAATTGCCTGCTGTAGGTTTTGGGCAGATGCCGCCGCGAGGTACGGATCTGCTCCTCGATCAAGTAGAAGTTGTCCAGCAACCATTCGGCCGCCGGCTCCAGTCGCCGCTTGGCCGCAACCGCTCCGGCTACTAGCGCGTACGTCTCGAGCAACACTTGCTCGTTCTCGGCCAGCCGCGGCAGCAATAGATCTCGGCCGCGCCGCGGGTCCACCTGGTGTGAGGCCGCCAGGGCCATCGCATGCTGGCGCAATTGCTCGACGCTCAGCAGTTCGGCTCGCAGCGGTCGCTCGTCCGTGGTCGTCCGCTTGCGCCCGTTGGCGCCGCGCCACGCAGTCAGCAACGACGGCGCGCGGCGACGAGCTTTGGTGGCTAGCTTCAAACCTGACATCGGGCAGACTCACCTGGAAGCTATCAGCCGGCCAAAACTCTTTTGACAGGAATGACCCTCACCGTCCGTGACTTGTCAAAAATACGCAACGATCTCTTGGGCAGTGCACGCGCGGTGTGTCGGCCTATCTAGCGAGGTCGCCGATGTGTCTGCTGATACGGCGGACGACTATGGAGCCTGTAGGGCGATTCGCCGGCCAGTTCTCCCGTCGAACTCACAAGGACTGGTGTTTCATCGCGCTCGAGCGACGAGTCGTGGGCACGACACTGCGCCAGCGCCGCCTCAAGGTGCTCTTGCCGCACAGGCTTAACCAAGTATACGGACACGTGCTTTTGCTCGGCATCGATCACCAGATCGCGATCGCAGTAACCTGAGAAAAGAATGATCGGCACCGGCCGAGCCTTGTAGATTTCGGCGGCCGCGTCGATCCCACACATATCCGGCATGACATTGTCGGTAATCACCACGTCCGGCTTCGTAGCAGCGCACCGTTCGATAAGCGACTGGCCGTTATCGGCCACGGCCACCACTTCATGCCCCAGGTTCACGAGCATTTGCTCGAGGACCTCGCGCATCAAGCGGTCATCGTCGGCCAAGACCACCCGCAGCGGCGAGTCAGACATAGTTCACGGTGGGGTTGGACATTGGAGCGATTTTGAACCCATCCCTGGATGAGAGACGCCCGGCCAAGGCAGACCGCTCCAACAAGAGCGAGTCACGTGCTGCGGGCGATTCTATCCAATCTGCGTAACTATCCCTGTCTGCGAGAACCGTCCTCTCGGGCGACGGCTTCCAAGCTGGCTGACTATTGAGCAAAAGCAAGCCAGGTTGTCACTTTACATTCAGTCGACCCGCAATCATCCGCTGATTGTCGAACCGCTCCGTCACCGATCAAGTGCATGCACGGTATTGCCAAGTCTGTCGAAGCAGCCGAGTAGGCGGGTCGGACGCCCGAAACTGCCAATTCCACGATTGAGAGACCAGCATGCAAGTCAGCATCATAGAGCACTGCCACGGATGCTTCAAGATAACGGGCATCGATCGCCAGGCGATTTGCGGCGCACTATGCCACCGCCGCATCTCACGTTTCACGCGGCGCAGCCATTCTTCGCTCGTGAGGTGATAGTCGTGCGTGCCGTCGACGGTTTTGGTTAGCTCGAAACGGTCCGCCGCACAGGCTTCCAACTGGCCCATCCGCGGATACCAGCCGCCAAAACTCTTCTCCAACATCGCCCAGTGGAAGTTGTCCGAGCCCCAGCGGAAGCGAAGGGGGTTTGCTAGCAGATTGCGCGGGTCGGGCGTTCGCACGAAATTAATCGTCGTGTTGACGAACTTTCGTAAGTGGGACGAGGGGTCAATCAGCCGATGGACGATGTCGAACATGCGGCGATAGATCGTGTCGTCGCGACCCACCATCGCATCGCGGGCTTGGACGAAATGCTCGATCGGGCCGTTGGCAATCACAGCATCAAAACGCCCCTCCCACGACCGATCCAGATCACGATAGTTGAGCAGTCGCACGTCCAGTCCGCGGTCTCGGCAGAGCTTCACCTGCTCGGGCGAGATAGTGATGCCCACCACCTCGGCCCCGCGGCGGCCGGCTGCCTCGACCAACTGGCCGTTGCCGCAGCCGATGTCCATGATTCGCGTGCCCGAAGCGCAACTTACTTCGTCCAACAGGTACTCGATCTGGTTCTGCTGGGCCACGTCGAAGGGGGTCGTGGGATCGCCGTGGTACATGCCCTCGGTGTAGTCGAGGAAACCCAGGGCCGGAAAAACCTTGTCGAAGAACGAGTAGCAATTGACGACCCTGGGTTCGGCATCCGGCTGCAGGTCGGTCTTCATGCTGATCCCTCCATGCCACCAGCCTACAGCGATCAGCTCCGCAAGTCGATTGGGCGTCTGTCAGCAGTACTATTTCAATGCCTGCAAGAGTCGTGGGACATAGTCCGTGTAGCGAGCGTGCGGGGCAGGGCCTTTTTCGGTTAGCGAGAGTAGTTGCTTCGATAGCGGCCTGGCACGCTGGTCCAACGCGCCAACGGCATTCAGCGCTGCCATGGCGACGAAGACGTTGTTTCGCTGCCAATCGGCGCGGTCGGCCAACAACGCCAGCCCGCGCTCGATATCGGACTTCGTACCAAACGTCGCCAGCGCTTCGGCCGCCGCAACCTGGACGTAGGGCGACGGGTCGAGTAGCGCCCTGACCAAAACGTCATGTCCGGACTCGACGCCCGCGCGGCCGCGCATTAGGAGTCCCAGTGCGGCCCAGTATCGCACCGCGCTGTCGTCGTCGCCCAGACCGGCCTTCAGCTTCTCGGTCGCCGGGCTCTTCAACGCAGAAGCCAGCTCGGCCATCTCCAGAATTTTCTCCAATGAATACTTCGCGTTGTCGTGACCCATGTCGAAAGGGGTTGTGCCGACGGAACACGCGTGAATCTCCCCCTCTGGCAGGAAACCGATGTCACGGACTTTGAGTATCCAATCGCGCTCGGCCTGGCGAAATCGAGCCAGCAACTCGGCATGCTCGCTTGATCCGGCCAGGTTATGTACCTCGTCGCGGTCGGAGGACAGATCGTAAAACTCCTCGGGGGGCTTCGTGTTCCAAAAGATTTCCTGCGCGGGTGTGAGCTTCCCCTCGCTGTGCAGCCGCTGCCAGACCAGGGTCGTCGGCGTCTGGAACATATAGCTGACCTGCTGGCCGTAGATTTTGTGCGGCATGTAATTGCGGACATAAACATAACGGCCGTCGGTCACGCTGCGGACCATGTCATAGCGCTCGTCCATCCGGCCGCGAAAGCCGTACACGTAGGGCTGCGGCGGCGCGGCGTAACGTCCGAGAAAGGCGTGACCTTGCATCCACTCGGGTGGCTCAATGTCGACCAGACTCAATACGGTCGGCGCAAAGTCGACGAAACTCACCAGACGGTCGGAGCGGTGCGGCTCCGAGTCGGCTGCGGGCCGCAGATCGCGGAACTTAGGAGGAATGTAGATCACCAGCGGCACGTGCAAACCCGAGTCGTAGGGCCAGCGCTTGTTGCGCGGCATGCCCGATCCGTGGTCGGCGAAGTAAAAGATAATCGTCTCCTCGGCCAGTCCAGCCGCGTCTAACTCGGCCAACCGCTTGCCGGCGTCGGCATCGGCTTCGCTGACACAGTCATAGTATTGAGCCCAGTCCTGCCGCACCTCGGGCGTGTCTGGATGGTAAGCCGGCACTCGGACCCCGGCCGGGTCGTGCACCGCCGCATGTGGCCGCGCGCGAATGCGGCTCTCGTGACTCTTCTCGGAGTTGAATACCGCGAGGAACGGCTGGCCCGCAGACCGGTTCTTCCAATGGGCGCCGCGCGACGAGTCATCCCAAACCTGGCCCGGCTGGGCAAGGTTGTAATCCTCCTTGGCGTTGTTGGTACAGTAGTAGCCCGCGGCACGGAGCAGTTGCGGAAACATCTGCTTGCCGGCCGGGAAGGGGACCATGCTCCGCATGTGCTCGCTGCCGGTGCTGGTGGGGTACATGCCCGAGATGAGCGTCGTGCGGGCCGGAGCGCACACCGGTGCGCACGACCAGGCATGCGTATAGATGATGCCTTTGGCGGCCAGCCGATCGACGTTGGGCGTCGTAGCGTAGCGGTCGCCGTAACAACCCATGTGCGGGCCGTGGTCCTCGCTGGTAATCCACAAGATGTTTGGCCGCTCGGCGGCGCGGGCCAGTGTCGAGCATCCGATCGCCACGATGGCCATCACGATCGCTAGACAAGTCAATCGAAGAGTGGTTGCCAGATGCATCGCCGACATTTTCGCACGCTGAAAGGGACACAAGCAAGACTTTAAGTTAGCCACAGAGTCCACCGAGGCCACGGAGAAGTCGAGTCGTGCATCTCGTTCGAGTCGAGATCCGGCCATGAGTATCTCATTCTCATCATTCTTCGTCTCCGTGAACTCCGTGCTCCCTGTGGTAAATTCTTAACTTGTGGCCCCCGCAACAAACTCCCATTTGAGGAAGCCTGTCATGCCTTTAATCGATCGTCGCACCTGGCTCGCCTCCAGCGCGGCCGCAGTCGCACTGGGGCTTCTGCGAACCAATTCCGCCGCTGCTGACGACCAACTCGAACCGGATCCGACTCGGCTTGAAGGCTGCAAGCGAGACCTCGTCCGCCGGCTGCTCTACAACCGTCAAGACATTGACGATTGGCTGGCGGGCAAGGCCCTTCCGTTCTGCAAGTACGATCCCGAGCTGGGCTATCTGCACATCGACCGCGACTTCAAAGAGGGGGTCGACGGCTCGGTGTGCTCGTATCGCTATGACCCCTCGGGCGCCCGCCACATGTCGCACTACGCGGATCGGCCGTGCCGCATCAATACCTACGGCAACAGCTTCACCAGTTGCGAGCAAGTCAGCGACGGCGAGACCTGGCAAGAGGTGTTGGCGGCTCACCTGGGTGAGGGCGTGCGCAATTTCGGCATCGGCGGCTACTCGGTCTACCAGGCCTATCTGCGAATGCTGCGCGAGGAGAAACAGTCGCCAGCCAAGTATATTGTGTTCAACATTTTTGATGACGATCACTTTCGTAACCTGCACGGCTGGCAGCGGCCGCGGTTTGGCATCAATCGCAAGTCGCCAAATCCGCCGGTGCCGCATGTGAAGGTCGATCTCCAGGCCGGCATGCTGATCGAGTGTCCCAATCCGTGCCTCACGCCGCAGTCGCTCTACCGGCTGTGCGAATTCGACTCGGCCTGGAAGGTGTATGGCAACGACTATGCCGTCGGCAACTTTGCCCGACGCGAGGCGCTGCGGCAGCAGGGCGCGGCCACCGTGCCCACCAGCGATTTCGACGACCCATCGTGCGTGCAGCGAGCCCTGTACGCAACGACCCGAGTGGTCGAGCTGGTCGAAGCATTTGCCGCGCGCGAGGACCGACGCGTGCTGTACGTGCTCTCATATGGAGCCGATCGCGTGCGGCGGTTTATCAAGGATGCCAGTCGCTTCGATCAGTCGCTGGTCGAGTTTCTCGACGCTCGCAAGTTGCCGTACGTCGATCTGTTTACGGCCCACGCCGCCGAGTTCGCCACATTTTCCCCCAATCTCGACGCCTATCTGAAGCGCTACTACATCGGGCACTACAACCCGCTCGGGAATTTCTTCTGCGCGTTTGCGATCAAGGATCGACTGGCGCGAATGCTCGATCCGCCAGCGAAGGCGTATGAGGAGAGGGGTTAGGGGTTGGGGGTTGGGGGTTGGGGGCGGATCAGCCGTTGGAGGTCAGATGCCATACCGTCAGGTCGATGCATACGCGCGTGGAGGTGCCGTCGACGTTCGTGCGAATGCCGCATTGGACCTCCTACCACCCGCCCGGATAGGCGACCTCATTCCGGCCCTAACCCCTAACCCGGCTTTGCACACAAAGTCGTAT
>CAZUPX010001143.1:0-2352 GCA_964622155.1 uncultured Planctomycetaceae bacterium
ACCAGGTTCGGCTTCAGAAGCACTCGCTTGCCGCGTATCGCGGCCGGGTCGAACCCGGTGGCCACCAGGCCGTCACGGATGGTTCGTGCCAGCGGTCCGTCGTAACGCTGATTGCGCGCCACGAAGACTGAAGCGGTCAGACGCATCGCGCGGCGCAACAGCGGCAGCGACACCAGACCGGCCAACGAGGCCCCACTGGCGATGAGCATCTTGCGGCGGTTAAGCTGCCGCGAGTCCTGGTTGACAGATTGTTGTTCTAGTGTGGTCGTCATGTCGTGGCCAGATGAAAGCGGGGGATGAGAGGGCACGCTTCGCCCTGGGCTGCCAGTGCCAATAGGGCCAGCTTGTACGCCGCCGGGTCGCGCGCCAGCGTGCGCTCGGAGGCGGCCGCCAGCCACCGGTTAGCCATATCCGGCAGCCGGCCATGTGCCGCCAAACCCACTAGCGCGTAGCAGAGCGACTCGCAAGTCGTCCGCGGGGTCAGCTCGCCGGTCGCATATTCGATGGCCCTGTCCACGAGCCCCTTTTTGTCCCGTTCTCCCGTCAGTGCCAGGAGGCACACGCCGGTGGGCTGCAAGTGGGGACGGAGCTCCTGGCCGAACACGACAGTGTTGCCGTAATTGCAACCACCGCTGCTCAGCAGTCGATCGTGTAGCAGGCGAACCGCCTCGCGCGCTCGCGCGTGATTGCCGTGACCCGCGTGGCGCAGCGCCAACAAGTTCATGGCCGTCGGCTCGACCCAGGCGTGAGTTTCTTGGACCCAGGGCCAGCCTTTGATCGTGGTGTCGTGGCCGAATGCTTCAACGCGCTCGACGATCGAACCTTGTACCTGAAAGATCCACTCGACAGACCGCTTGATGGCGGTGGCGAACCGCGAATCGGCGATGGGACTCTGCTGAGCGGTTTGCCAGGCAATGACGCTCCAGGCCGTACCCCAGGCTGGCGTTGGCTGAGCGGCCTCGATGCCGACGCTGCCGTCCATCGCTTGACGAGCGAGGAGCCAGTCGAGGTGGGGGCGGGCCGCGCTGTGGTTGTCATGAGCAACCAGCGCCAATGCCGCCAACGCGGTCGGTTCCGTCGCCGACTCAGAGCCGGCGTGGTAGCCGCACGCATCGATCGACGCCAGACGCGCGAGCACGCTTTCGACAAAGTTCATACGAACGATCCAGACGTTCCAGGTGGGCGCAGGTGGCAGGTTGACCGGCGGCGTTTCCGGCCGGTCGCTAAAAAACCATAGCTTTCTGTGCAGCCGTGAGCGCGGCAAAAACCCTGCTACTGCTGAGCAGGGCGCCTGGTCCGTGATTCGTGATGACGCTGCTTGGACGCGCAGCGGGCACGATAAGCACACCCTATGTTTGGAGGGCCTCCTTCTCAATGTCCCTGAATTCCATACTGCGAGTCGGCCGTGAACAGCGTGATGACCGACGTTCCCGCGCGTGTGACCATTGCGTCGCGGCCGCGCGTACCGACCGCGGCGTTTCTGACGGTCAACACGATTGCGCTGGTCGTCGTGGCCGCGCTATTTCGAGGTTGGCAGTTGGGCAACATTCCAGGCGTGAATGGTGACGAGGCCTGGTCCGGCGTACAGGCTTTGCGGCTCGTCGACGGACAGGACGTCGATTGGCTCACGCCTAGCGGCAACCCGGTCAATTGGTTTTTCCTTCTGCCGATGGCAGCCCTGCACGCGATCTGGCAGCCATCGTTTGCGTTGCTGCGTGTGATTCCGTTGATCAGCGGATTGGCGGCGCTGGCGGCCAATTACCTGCTCTGCCGCAGGGCGTTCGACAAGCGAACGGCCGCGATCTCGACGATCGTGTTGGGATTCATGCCGATCAATATTGCCTACAGCCGCTTTGCGTGGGATGCCAGTCAAAGCCTGCTGGCCACATTGTTCGTGTTGTATCTGCCGCTCATCGGGTCTCCGTCGCGACGGGTCGGGGGGTGGCCGAGTGTATGGGCCATGGCGGCTCTCGCAGTGGCGATGCTCGTGCATCCGACGAACCTGTTTGCGGCGCCGTTATTGGTCGCCGCTCCACTCTGGCTGCATCGCGGAGCCATCGTTCAAGCCGCGAAGGACACGGCCGTGCCGGCCAAGTCCGGCATGCTCGCCGCGATTGTTGCCGTCACGGCCTGTGGAGTGTATTGGATATCGCGCTCGCTGGCAGACGGGGGATTGCCACTGCACGCGCCCAGGGATTTGCCCGTTTTTGCCGAGAACTATTTGCATTTTCTCTCGGGCACCACGATCTACGAATATATCTCAGGCGCGGGGGCAAACTCCGCCGCGGCCGGATGGTCGGTCGAGGCTACCGGTCGCGTAGCATCGCGTCGACGTTCGGCAGCCCCTCGAAG
>CAZUPX010001144.1:0-1761 GCA_964622155.1 uncultured Planctomycetaceae bacterium
TATCCGCCGCGCGTGCGCTTCGAACTGACGCAGAATGACACGGCCTCGTATCGGCGCGCAGCGGATTTCTTGAACGGCAACAATGTCGATCTAGTCTGCCTGCAACACGAATACGGCATCTTCGGCGGGCGGGCGGGCAGCCACGTCCTGGCCCTCCTGCGCGAGTTGCGCATGCCCGTCGTCACGACCTTGCACACTATTCTGCGGGATCCCGACCCGGATCAGCGACGGGTGCTGGAAGAAGTCGCGGCGCTGTCGGACCGGCTGGTCGTCATGAGCAAACGCGGCGCGGAATTTTTGCAAGAGGTCTATGGCGTGCAGCCGGAGAAGATCGATCTGATCCCGCACGGCATCCCTGATTTGCCGTTCGCCGACCCGAGTTTTCACAAAGACCTGTTTGGCGTCGAGGGCAAAATCGTCTTACTCAGCTTTGGACTCCTCTCGGTGAACAAAGGGGTCGAGAATGTCATCGCCGCTCTACCGGCGATTTTGGCGCGCTATCCGAACGTGGTGTACATGATCGTCGGCGCGACCCATCCCCACGTCGTGCGGAACGAAGGGGAAACGTATCGGTTGTCTCTTCAATGGATGGCGCAGGAGAAAGGCGTGGAAGGTCAGGTGATCTTCTATAACCGCTTTGTCAGCCTGGAAGAACTCGTCAAGTTCATCGGCGCGGCGGACATTTACATCACGCCCTATCTCAATCCGGCGCAGATCGTCTCAGGGACGCTGGCCTACACGCTCGGAGCGGGCAAGGCGGTGATCTCGACGCCGTACTGGTATGCCGAAGAAATGCTGGCCGAAGAGCGAGGGGCGCTGGTGCCGTTCCGCGACCCGGCGGCGTTGGCCGGGCAGGTCATCGACCTGTTGGACAACGAAGCCAAACGCCACGCCATGCGCAAGCGGGCTTATCTATACGGGCGGCAGATGATCTGGCCGCAGGTGGCGCGCCGCTACATGGAGAATTTCAAGCGCGCCCGAGCCGAACGCCGCCATTTCACGCCTCCCGGCTTCACGGTCAAGGCGCTGGACAAGCGTCCGGCCGAGCTGCCGCCGCTCAAGCTCGATCACTTGCGCCACATGGCGGACGAGACCGGCATGCTGCAACACGCCATTTTCACGGTGCCCAACTATCACGAAGGCTACAGCATCGACGACAACGCCCGCGCGCTGATGGTGAGCACTTTGCTGGAGGAGCTGGGCAGCGGAGAAGCATTGGAACTCGCCTCCCGCTATCTCGCCTTTGTCTGGTATGCCTTCAATCCCGAGACCGGACGCTTTCGCAACTTTATGGATTACCAGCGCCGCTGGCTGGAAGAAAGCGGCTCGGACGATTGCCACGGTCGGACGCTCTGCGCCTTGGGCACCGTGCTCGGCCGCTCCAACACGCCGGCCCTTCACAGCATGGCCGGCTGGCTATTTGAGCAGGCCCTGCCGGCGATTCTTACCACGACCAGCCCGCGGGCCTGGGCCTTCGCGCTCCTCGGCATCCACGAGTATCTACGACGGTTCGGCGGCGACCGCATGGCGAGCCAGGTGCGCGAGGAGTTGGCCGGGCGGCTGCTGACATTGTACCAAAGCCACCGCTCGGACGAATGGCGCTGGTACGAAGACACGCTGACCTATTGCAACGCCGCGCTGCCTCATGCCTTGCTCATGTGCGGCCAATGGATTCCGAATAACGCCATGACGGAGGCGGGACTGGAGTCGCTCAGTTGGCTGGCCGACTTGCAGCGGGATGCCGAAGGCAGGCATTTTGTC
>CAZUPX010001145.1:0-4313 GCA_964622155.1 uncultured Planctomycetaceae bacterium
CGACTGGCCGCGAGTGCCATCGACCAATCCGGCCAGTTCACGATGGCGCTGGCCGGCGGCTCAACCCCGCAACGGACCTACGCACGACTGGCCCGCGGTCAAGCGGATGAAAGGCTCGACTGGACTAAGACCTGGTTGTTCTTTGGCGACGAGCGGTGGGTCGATCCACGAGACGATCGCAGCAACTACAAGATGGTTCGCCAGAGCCTGCTGCTTCCGGCCGCCGTGCCTAAGGATCGCGTCTTCCCAGTCCCCACGTCACTCGCCACGGTCCAGGCCTGCGCCCAGGCGTACGCAAATACATTGAGTCACTTTTTCGGGACTGCCTCGGACCGGATGCCCGTGTTGGACTTCGTGCTGTTGGGCTTGGGTGACGACGGGCACACCGCCTCGCTATTTCCCGGCGCGGCCGCGTTGAATGTGACCGACACTTCGGCAACGTCGAGTCCGCCGGGTACGCTCCCGCCATCGGTCGACCGAGTCACGCTGACCTTCGCGGCCATCAACGCGGCGCGCGACGTCGTGTTTCTCGTATCGGGTGCAAACAAGGCCACAGCTTTTGCCGACGTGTGGCTAGAGCGTGCGACCCGCGGCCAGCGACCGGCGATTGGAGTTCGACCGGCGCAAGGAAACGTGACCTGGTTGGTGGATCGAGCCGCGGCCGGAGACATCGGTGCGCAACTCTAGCCCGAAGCGCTAGCAAGAGTGTGAATCGCCGCATACCCTCGCTTGCGCTTCGGACTATTAGTACCTCACTCGTTGCCACCGGTGCCTTCGGGGCCTGGAGTTTCGGCGGCGGGGTTATTCGCAGGCTGATCTCCGCCGGTGCCAGTCACGCCGGCGCCTTCGCCGCCGGTGCCAGACGACTCGTATGGATCACCGACCCCTTCGGCGCCGGGATTGCATCCCGCCAGGCCAACGAGGACGCCGAGGCCCAATGCGATCAATGCGTGTTTCATAAATCGATCCTCGTTGCGGCAATGTTGATGGGTCGACGCGCCGGGGCACATAGCGGCCGAGTTAGAAAAGCGGCGGGCGACCAAGCTTGCGGCGGACGATGGCCCATTGGCCCGCGTGCATCAGCCAATGGTTCCCCTGCATCGCAAACACGTCCCCCACAGTCTTGACGTATGCCCGCATCGCCTCGGGTACCGGCTGGTCGAGGTCGGCATCGCTCATCGAGTCAAGCACCGCCAGCGTGGCCGCGCGTTGCTGTTTCGACAATTCAAGGTATTCCGCCTTTGTCAAGAAACCCTTCGGATCCTCGCTTTTGACAGTTTCTTTGTTGTGCTTCTGCCGGAAACCCTCGGGCAGTGCTGGCATCGATTTCGGCCGCACGCCCTCGAGCATCATATTCTCAGAGCCGATCAGATGTCCCAATTGCCAGGCGATGTGATTGGTGCCTGGGATCGGTCGCACTAACAGGTCGGCATCGGTCAAATCGCCGAGATACGCGTCCACAATTTTCTGGGATCCGAGGATCCCTGCTCGCAACGCTTTACGGCTGTCCACGGTATGCTCCTTGTGTTGTCGATTGTTATGGACCACGCAGGCCACAGTGTAACCGCCGTGGTCTGCGACTTCCACCTTTTTCGAGCTTCACGGCGCGTCGAACGCCCGTGGCTGGTCCGGCGCGGGTTGGGGCGACTACAATGCGGCATAGATGGGCTGTGCGATTGAGCCGTCAGTTGCAACCAGCCAAACGCCTTCGAACAGGTGTATTCCTGCGCATAACAACGTTGATCGAGACTGGTGCGGCGTGAGAGCTTTGCGACACGGTTTTACGCTGGTGGAGCTGCTGGTCGTGATCGCGATCATCGGTGTGCTGGTGGCGCTGTTATTGCCCGCGGTGCAGTCAGCACGCGAGGCCAGCCGGCGCAGCGCGTGCGGCAACAACCTGCGGCAGATCGGCGTGGCGCTGCAGAACTTTCATGCGGCGCAGAAGAAGTTTCCTCCGGGCCGCGGAGGCCCGCCGCCCATGGTGTTCTCGCCGCACGCGCACCTGTTGCCATACATGGAGGAGGCTTCGCTGCAATCGCTGGTTGACTTGACACAGGCACCGACGACTCTGACGATCGCCGGCAAATCCTACAGCGGCGCGCGCAATCAGACAGCCGCCACGCAAGTCATACCGGTGTTTCAATGCCCTAGTGATCCGGCCTCGGGCCGGGTGCCCGGCTCCATCTACGGCGGCACCAACTACGCCGCCAATACCGGCAGCGGCGGCGCCAACGCCGGCAGTCTCGTGATGGCCGACGGCGTCTTTTTTCTAGAGTCCGCCGTCCGTTTCAAGAACCTCGTGGACGGCTCGTCGAGCACCGCCGCCTTCAGCGAACGGATGCTTGGGACGGGCGTGTCGACCACGACGCTCTCTCAAGGCCACGCTGGACTGTACATCCTCGAATTGTCCAACTCGGACCCCGTTGGCGGCACAACCTGCGCCAGCGGTGTGGGCAACTGGTACAGCACGCGTGGTGCCAAATGGATTCTGGGCAACTACGGCAACTCGCTGTACAACCACTTCTACTTGCCCAACGCCGTGCAATGGGACTGCATGAACCAGCCGCAGCAAAAGGGCCTGATGGCGCCCCGCAGCAATCACGTCGGCGGCGTGCAACTGCTTTTGTGCGACTCGAGCGTCGTCTTCGTTCGCGACGAAATCGATCCTGCCATTTGGACGGCGCTGTCGACCCGTGCGGGATCCGAGTTGCTTGACAGTGCACGCCGAGAGTAGCTGGCGCCGTGTTCTTCGTGTTCACGCAATGGTTCCGTGGACCAGGCAACTAAGACGGGGGTGATTCTACGCGCTTTTCCATCGCCCAGTTTGGTCAGCCGATCGCTGCAAGTCGTTGGAGTTACGTGAGTTCCGGGCTGCAACACCCATGGCCATCATTGCTGACCACCGTTGCCATTCCTAGCGGCGGAATTGATGGGGGCCAAGAAAGGGGGGTTATTTTCCAGAAAAAAATACTTGCATTTCCTCGATGTCCGCGATAGATTACTCGTCGGTTTTGCCTTTTTCGTGTGAGACGGCTCGTGAGTAATCCTCGAAACCTGGTCGTGCGAACGGGGTCGCTAATGAACTAGTCCGTGTTGATCGTTCACACGTGATTTAGTTTCTGGCCCGTGTTCGTTCATCAGTGTTTCTGAGGTAGCTCGTGAGACGATTGCACGTAAGGTTGCGCGTTCTCTGCGCGGCTGTGTGCCTATTGGGCGCGCCATTCAGCCACGCCGCAGGGTTGTCGGCCGGGACAACGCTCTATCCCGCTCCCGGTGAGCCCGATCCAACCGTCGGCGCACCACTGGCGAGCATGAGCATGCCGTTTTCCGCGGCGCCCCTGTATTCCGGCACGCTGGTGTCGGAAGTCTACAACAACGATACCTCGAATCCGTACGGCGGCCTGACGTTCGTCTATCAACTCTCGAACGATCTGGTCAGCCTCGACGATATTCACCGCTTGACGATCAATGATTTCTCGGGCTTCCTGGTCGACGCCAGCTACCAAACCGGTTCGGGACTGGCGGCAACGTTGATTGATCGTTCGGCGGCCGGAACGGTCGGTTTTGGTTTCTTCTCGTCGCCAGTTGGTCCGGGCGCAATCACGCCTGGTCTCACGTCGGCACTACTCGTTCTGCAAACCAACTCGTCAACGTACGAATCGACGTTCGCCTCGGTCATCAACGGGACGGTGACCAGCGTGCCGTCGTTTTCTCCAGCGGCCCAGATTCCCGAACCATCGAGCGCTACGCTGCTGGCGCTGGGCGCTGGTGCCCTGGCGGGCCACGCGTATCGGCGTCGGCGCGCGAGCCGGAGGCGGGGGAACCCCAATCAAGTCTGTCCTGCTTATTCTCGTGATTGAATTTCGAAATAGTTCGCTCCATGTTTAGCGAAAGGGGGAAGTCAATGAGTCACAAGAAGGTAATTCTGAGCATGTGTTTTGCCGCAGGGCTGTGGCTCGGTTCCGTAGCGGAAGCGATCACGATTCCAATCATCTGCAACGGCACGCACGTTGGTGACGTCACAGTGAGCGCAATCGGTAGCGGGGTATCCGGAAGTTTCACGAGCATCGTCGGCGTGCCTCCGTCTCTCGACGCGGCTGCGGCGATCTGCGAAGAAGACCACTTTAACTGGTTTCAAGTGGTCATTGCGGACAACATGCCACCCAACGGCCCCGGCGGCCCCGGTGACCCACTTACCCCGCCGTACGTTGATCCGCCCAATGGTGGTTATGGTCCCCCGTCGACCCAATGGGCCGACAATCTTCCCTGGTACTGGGACGAAGGCCCCGATCCTCCGGGCGGCACGCCAGGCT
>CAZUPX010001146.1:0-5601 GCA_964622155.1 uncultured Planctomycetaceae bacterium
TGCGCAAAAGCTTGCGGTCGACCATGGCCGCCTCCCCGCTGTTGGATTTCTCCGGGTTCACGCGAAATCTGGAGCAAGCGTATCGAGAAATGTGGACAGCGTGGTGCCAGCGACAGGAGGGCAGAGCGTGACGATCAGGACCGATACGTCGTGAGGCCGCGAAAATTCCCCGCGACTCATCGATCTTGAACGCAAAGCGACTGTTGGTGGCCTGGATAACCCTCCGCCCTTCATCTACAGCATTCATGACAACTCCGTCCACAGCACTGCAGGCCGCGTTAACCCTCTATCGCGCTGGGCGCATGCAGGATGCGGCGGCGGCGTGTCGCGAAATCCTATCGCTCGAACCCGACGACGTTGACGCACTTGGCCTGTTGGGACTCGTGACGCACCAAACCGGTCATCACGAGGCAGCCGTCGAGCTCATCAGCCGGGCCATCGCGCTGCGGAGCGGCGAGGCTGTTTTGCACTCGAATCTTGGGGAGGTCTACCGAGCTTTGGGAAAGCTGGACGAGGCAGTTCGGTCGTACAGAGAGGCAATACGGTTGGATCCGAGTTCCGTCGACGCTCATCACAACCTTGGGATCGCCCTGTTGAGTCTCGGACAACTGAGCGAGGCCGAAGCCTCCTCGCGGGAAGCAATTCGCCTGCACCCGCGCTTTGCCGGGGCCTACAACAACCTCGGCCTGATTCGCCAACGGCAGGGAGATGAATCAGGCGCCATGGCCCTATTTCGGCAGGCGTTGGAAATCCGGGAAGATTTCATCGAGGCCAGGTCCAATCTGGCGATGGCGTTGATCGGGCAGGGACGGATCGCCGAAGCCATGCAAACATACGGCGAAGCGCTGCGGCTGCGACCCGATGACCCCGAAATGATGCGAAACTACGGCCATCTTCTGCAAGGCGAGGGTCGGTTGGACGAAGCGCTGGAGTATTTTCGGTCCGCGACGCGACTGAATCCCAACTTCGCCGCCGCTTATTTTGATCAAGGGATAATCTACCAGAGTAAGGAAATGTCGGACGAGGCCATCGCCGCGTACGCGACCACATTGCGGCTGCAGCCGGACCACTTTCAGGCCTGCAATAATCTGGCCCTCCTCTACTGCGTTCGTTCGCGGCCCGACCAATCGGTCGAATACTGCAAACAGGGGATCGCAGTGTCTCCCTCGTGCGGCCGGCTGCACTCCACAATGGCGCGTGCGTTGACTGGTCAGGGCCGCGCGGATGAAGCAATTGCCGAATTTCGCAAAGCTGCCGAACTTAGTCCAAACGAGTCATGCGAACAAAGCAAGTACTTGTATGCCATGAATGTGCATCCGCAGTTCGCCGCCGCGGTGATATTTGCCGAGCATCTCAAGTGGGCCGCGCGGCACGCGGAGCCACTTACGGCGATTGCGGTTCGTCCCATCAACGACCGCACGCATCATCGCCGCCTGCGCCTGGGATACGTCTCGCCTAACTTTCGGCACCATGCGGTGAACTACTTCGTCGAGCCGATTTTGGCTTACCACAACCATGAAGAATTCGAGATCTTTTGCTACTCGGACGTTGCCATTCCCGACGACACGACCGCGCGCCTTCGCGCCGCCGCCGATGAATGGCGCCAGACTCATGATAGATCCGATGAGCAACTAGCCCAGATCGTGCGAGACGACCAGATTGACGTCCTGGTGGACCTGACCGGTCACATTGGAGGCAATCGGCTGTTGGCGTTTGCGCGTAAGCCGGCGCCGATTCAAGTGACCTATATCGGCTACCAAAATACAACGGGCATGACGGCCATGGACTATCGCCTGACCGATGAGCGGGCCGACCCACCGGGCTTGACCGACCGCTTCCACACCGAGCGGCTGGTGCGGCTGCCGCGGGCATTCTTCTGCTATCAACCCTCGGCCGATTCGCCGGCGGTCACGCCGCTGCCGGCTTTGGAACGAGGATACGTCACGTTCGGGTCGTTCAACGATTTTGCCAAAATGAATCCTGCAGTCGTCGAAGCCTGGTGGCGCATTTTAGAGCGAGTGTCGTGCTCGCGGTTGATAGTCTTGGCCTATCGAGGCGGCTATTTAGAAAAGCAGCTTACAGAGCAGGCCACGCAGCGCGGGATCGATCCGGCACGCATTGAATTGTTCGACAAACGGCCCCGGCTGGACTACTTGCGGCTCATCAACCAGGCGGATATCGCTTTGGACCCGTTTCCCTTCAACGGTCACACCACAACCTGCGATTCGATCTGGCAGGGCGTGCCAGTGGTGATGCTTCAGGGGCACACCTATTGTTCTCGTTTTGGGGGCAGCGTGCTGGCGAATGCGGGCCTTGAATCGTTAATTGCGGACTCCGTCGACGAATATGTGGAGATCGCCGCCTCGTTGGCTGAAGACCTCCCGCGGCTGGGTGAGTTGCGCAAAAGCTTGCGGTCGACCATGGCCGCCTCTCCGCTCCTGGATTTCTCCGGCTTCACGCGAAACCTGGAACAAGCCTATCGGAAGATGTGGCTCACGTGGTGCGCGTCGCACCGGTGACAAGGTGCGCGGGGGTGTCCGCGCCCGCATATCCAGCACCAGACCCCGGATTCCGCCGATTGGCTTCGCCGTGCCGAGTCGCGGGTCATCGAGTATGCTGGAAGAGAGCAATCAGCGCAACGCATTTCATAATCGCGTTCGAATATGGCCAGTATTTCCGAAGCACTACGCGACGGCTTGGAGCATCACCGCGCCGGGCGGCTGAAGCAGGCCGAGCACATGTATCGAAAGGTGCTGGAAATCCACCCTCGGCATGCGCAAGCCGTGCAATTGCTGGGCCTGATCGCTTTTCAGGCCGGCAAACCGGATATAGCCGCACAATACCTGCAGGACGCCATCAAGATCGATCGCTTTCACGCGCCGTTTTTCGCAGACTTGGGCGAGATTCACCGTTCGCAGGGCAAGATCGCTGAAGCAGTTAAATCGTATCTCGAGGCACTCAAGCTCAATCCCGAAGACCCCACGGCGCACAACCACCTCGGCACGCTCTACCAGGCACAACGCAAGCCGGCCGAGGCTATCGAATGCTTCACGCAGGCTCTGGACTTGAGGCCCAATTTTGCCGAGGCCCACCGTCATTTAGGCGAGTGCTTGCAGGCGCTCGCCCAGCTCGATGAAGCGCAGGCAGCTTTGGAGCGATCGGTACAGTTGGAGCCGAATCGCGTTGATACATACTGCTCGTTGGGTGACTGCCTGCTGACCCAAGGCAAGCTGCTCGACGCGATCGCCTGTTTCCAAAAGGCGATTCGTCTGCAGCCCGAGATGGGCGCGGCGCACTACAAGCTGGCAATTGCTCTGTTTCAGAAGGGTCGCACGCCTGAAGCACTAAGCGAGTGCACCAAAGCCGTGCAGCTCGAACCAAACAACGTCGAGTGGCTGCAAAACCAGGGCATCTTATTGCAGGGTCTGGGTCGAAGAGATGAGGCCAGAGCGTGCTTTGAACGAGCATTGTCGATCAACCCTGACGCGGCCGAAGGCCACTTCAACCTGGGCAGCGTATTTCAAGCCCTGAATCTGCCGGACGAGGCCATCGCAGCCTACGAGAAGGCCTTACGACTCAAGCCGGACTATGTCGCAGCCTGCAACAACCTGGCCGTGCTGTATGGAGAGTTAGCTCAACCCGACCTGGCCCTGGAATATTGCAAAAAGGGCTTGGAACTCGCACCGACAATGGGCACGTTCTATGGCAACATGGCGATCGCCTTGTTGGCGCAAGGACGCGTGGACGATGCCATCACCGCCTGCCGTAGAGCGGTCGAACTGCGGCCCGACGACGCTGCCGAGCACAGCAACTACCTCTACGCGCTGAACTTTCACCCCAACGTCCCCGCGGCGAAACTATTTGCCGAGCATACCGCGTGGGCCGGGCGTCACGCCGAGCTGCTGACAGCCGGCGCGCCCCCGCACTCCCACGATCGCACGAGCGACCGACGACTTCGAGTTGGCTATGTCTCGCCCTATTTTCGGCAGCACGCGGTCAATTATTTTGTCGAGCCGATTCTCCAGTCACATGACCACGAGCACTTCGAGATTTTCTGCTATAGCGACGTGGCAATGCCGGACACGGTGACGGCCCGCCTCCAGTCCACTGCCGACCAGTGGCGCGAGGTGCGCACAAAATCGGACGACGAGTTGGACCGGATCATCCGCGAGGATCGCATCGATATTCTGGTCGATCTGACCGGACACATCGCCGACAATCGATTGTTGGTATTTGCGCGCAAGCCTGCCCCGGTCCAGGTGACCTACCTGGGCTATCAAAACACCACGGGGATGATGGCCATGGATTATCGGCTGACCGACGAGCGGGCCGATCCACCGGGTCTGACGGAGGAATTGCACACCGAACGATTGGCGCGTTTGCCGCGAGCCTTTTTTTGCTATCGCCCGTCAGACGACGCTCCCGACGTGACGCCGCTGCCGGCCATCGCCCAAGGCCACGTGACCTTTGGCTCCTTCAACAATTTCTCGAAGGTCACACCTCGCGTCGTCGAGACCTGGCTGCGCATCCTGGGGCGCGTGAGCGGATCGCGATTGATGATATTGGCCTATCGTGGCGGTTATCTGGAGCAGCATTTGAAGGGACTGGCGACGAAGCACGGGATCGATCCGTCGCGGATCGAATTACACGATAAACTTCCCCACGACGCGTATCTGCGATTGGTCGGCCAGGCGGATATCGCGCTGGATCCGTTCCCGTTCAACGGCCACACGACAACCTGCGACTCGATCTGGCAAGGGGTGCCGGTCGTCATGCTCGAGGGGCGGACCTATGCTTCACGGTTCGGCGGCAGTGTGTTGGCAAACGTGGGCATGCAGGCGCTTATCGCGGACTCGGTCGAGAGATACATGGACATCGCCGTCAGTTTGGCCTCGGATCTTGGGCGGCTCGAAAGTCTGCGCACCCAATTGAGGCCGCGGATGCGAGCATCGGCCTTGTTGGATTTCGCCGGCTTTACTCGCAATCTGGAAGACATCTACCGTCAAATGTGGCGCACCTGGTGCGCGGGGGGGCTCGAGCAGCGCTGAACCGCGCTGGGTCCCGACGTTCAAGCCACATGACTTCTATGGCCACGACCCCCGACACAATCCAAACCGCCGTCGCCCACCATCAGGCCGGACGCCTCGAAGAAGCGGAGCGGATGTACCGACAGATTCTCCAGTCCAACCCGCGCGATGCAGGCGCGATGCACTTGTTGGGCTTGTTGGCCTTCCATCGCGGGGACCACGAGGCCGCAGTGCGGTACATCGTCGAAGCGATTCGCCTTGACGGATCTCAAGCCGAGTTTTTTGCCAACCTGGCTGAAGTCCACCGGGCTCTGGGGCGCCTTGGTGAGGCTTGCGACTGCTACGAAGCGGCTGTCCGCATCAAACCCGACATGGCAGACACCGCGAGCAAGCTCGCCTCGCTGCTTGCGGTCGAGGGGCGGTACGCGGATGCGATTCATTGGTATCAACAAGCGATTGCTGCCCGACTTGACGACGCATCGTCGCATCACGGCCTGGGCATGGTACTTCAGCGCTGCGGCCAATGGCCGGAAGCCGAGACGGCATATCTCCGCGCTTTGCAGCTTCGTCCCGA